>JAYSYJ010000271.1:0-29790 GCA_043727675.1 Fimbriiglobus sp. | reverse complement strand
CCATTTTCCCGGTTGGACTGTTGCTGAGCGCGGTTGGCCACTACAATCCTTATTCCTCGCATTCGCATTAGATTACCGAACATCGGTTGTCCGGATGTGTTGTTTACCCTCTAACTGTGGTTGGTTCGGCTCTCGGCCGGGCTGGATCACGCTCAGGAACCCCTTCTCTTCATGGTCAATCGCAACCTTCTCCGCCAATTCGACCGGGACGACGACGTCGAACTCGCCGAAATCTTCGGCAACGATCCCGATGCATTAGCCACCTGGCTTCCGGCCGACGAACAGAATTACCAAAGCAATAAGATCGTTCAGGGGAAAGTCCTCGAAATCCGCGGCGACATGGTCGTCATCGACATCGGCTACAAGTCGGAAGGGCTGATCGCCCTCGACGAATGGCGCGATGAAGCCGGCACCGCCACTCCGCCGAAAGTCGGCGACAGCGTCGAAGTGCTGCTCGAAACGCTCGAAAGCGAAGACGGCACCATCAGCTTGAGCTACCGCAAAGCCAAGCGTCAAAAAGAGTGGGAAGCGATTCTCGCCAAGCACAAGGAAGGCGACGTCGTCTCCGGCCCGGTCACCAAAAAGATCAAGGGCGGTCTGTTGGTTCAGATCGGCGTCAACGTCTTCTTGCCCGCGTCGCAAGTCGACATCCGCCGGCCGCAAAACATCGACGAGTACATCGGCCAGACCATCGAGTGCCTGATCCTCAAGATCGACGAGCAGCGTCGGAACATTGTCGTCAGCCGTCGCAAGCTGATCGAAATCCGCCGCGATGGTCAGCGCAGCAAGTTGATGACGGAACTCGAAGTCGGCCAGATCCGCAAGGGCATCGTCAAGAACATCGCCGACTTCGGCGCGTTCGTCGATCTCGGCGGCATCGACGGCCTGCTGCACATCACCGACATGGGCTGGCACCGCGTGTCGGATCCACGCACGGTCGTGAGCATCAACCAAGAACTCGAAGTCTACATCCTCAACATCGACCGCGAGAAGAACAAGATCGCGCTCTCGTTGAAGCACAAGACGCCGTCGCCGTGGCAGGACATCGAGAAGAAGTACCCGGTGGCCACCAAGCACAACGGGGAAGTGGTCAACATCATGCCGTACGGGGCATTCGTGAAGCTGGAACCGGGGATCGAAGGCCTCGTCCACATCTCGGAAATGAGCTGGACGAAGCGCATCAGCAACCCGCAAGAAGTCGTCAACATCGGCGACCAAGTCGAAGTGCAAGTGCTGAACATCAACCACGAGAAGAAGGAAATCTCGCTGGGGATGAAGCAGTGCCAGCAGAACCCGTGGGACGAAGTGGCCAAGAAGTTCCCGCCGAACACCCCGGTCACGGGCGTCGTGCGGAACCTCACGAGCTACGGGGCCTTCATCGAAATCGAAGAGGGCATCGACGGCCTCCTGCACGTCTCGGACATGAGCTGGACCCGCAAGGTGTCCAACCCGTCCGAAGTGGTGCAGAAGGGCCAGAAGATCACCTGCGTTGTCCTCAGCGTCGACCAAGAGCGCAAACGCGTCGCCCTCGGCCTGAAGCAAATGGCCAACGACCCGTGGGAAGGGGATATCCCCGGCCGCTACATGCCGGGCCAAAAGGTCATGGGCAAAGTCACGAAGCTCACGAACTTCGGCGTGTTCGTCGAACTCGAACCGGGGCTCGAAGGCTTGCTGCACATCAGCGAACTGAGCGACGACAAGATCGAGTCGCCGGAAGAAGTGGTGAAGGTCGGCGACGACGTCGCGGTGAAGGTGCTCCGTGTGGACGCCAAGGATCGCAAAGTCGGCCTGTCGATGCGAGACGTGGACAACCCAACGGTGCCGGACATCATCCCGGACATGCCGGACGACGACATGATCCAGGAGATCCGCCCGAGCGAGAAATCGTCGTCGGACAAGCCAAGCAAAGAGAAGCGCACCGACCTCCGTGGTGGAACCGGCGCCGCCGGCCCACTGATTCAGATGCCGGGCGCCACAGAAGAAGCAGAAGAAGGGGCGTGAGGTTCGGCGAAGTGAATTGAAGAAAAAGAATCAGGGCGAGCCAGGGTGGCTCGCCCTGATTCTTTGTTTTGGCGAGCCGACTCGCGTGAGCGGTCGGAGTAAGTTAAACCTGCGCAAAGCAATTCATACACCGTCAAAGGATCTGAATAAGATTCGGTTGAGACTCAAAGAGGCGGAGAGAAGGCATGCCGACTACCTTGCGCAACAAAAAGCTAGCGAAGAAACCCGCGACTGACGCGAATCCCCAATTCCTCAAGGGCAGCGGCAACGTCTTCCGCGACCTTGGCTTGCCCAATCCCGATCTCTTGCTGGCCAAGGCCACTCTGGTTCAACACATCCGCGACCTCATCGATCAACGCAAACTCACCCAGGCGAAAGCCGCCGCACTCCTCGGCCTCGATCAACCGAAAATCTCGGCGCTGGTTCGTGGTCGCACCGACGGCTACTCCATCGACCGGCTATTTAAGTTCCTCAACCTCCTCGGCCACGATGTCGAAATCCGCGTGCGGCCGAGTGCGAACGACACCGCCGAGACGCGGATCTCGGGGTAGCCGTTTTCTCCAACCACTGACGTGGCCGGAACGCCGATAGTCCTATCATTTCCAGATACGGATCATCTTGAGTACCGGGGCAACTTCCATGAATCGGCTCGTTCTTTTCGCCAGTCTCGTTTTGACAGGCAGTTGGCTCCTCGCGGCCGATGCACCTCGGCCGGCATCATCGGTCAAGCCGGTTGTGATCGGCGACGAAGCGCGGAAGATTCACGCCGAGATGCCCGTCTTCGATGGTCACAACGATCTCCCGTGGGCGCTGCGAACCCAAGATGGCCTCTCGTTCCGCACCGTCGATTTGACCCGCGATCAGCCGACGCTGCACACCGATTTGCCACGGCTCAAAAAAGGGGGCGTCGGTGCCCAATTTTGGTCGGCATTCGTCCCCGTCGATACGGCCAAGAAGGGGGCGGCCGTCACCACCACACTCGAACAAATCGATGTCATTCATCGACTGGTGAAGCAATATCCGACGCAGTTGGAAATGGCCTACACCGTGGCCGATATCGAACGGATTCGCAAGAGTGGCAAGATCGCGTCGCTCATCGGGATCGAAGGTGGGCACAGTATCGACAACTCCCTCGGCACCCTACGGATGCTCTACAAACTCGGCGTGCGCTACATGACGCTGACACATTCCGAATCGCTGGCCTGGGCCGACAGTGCCACCGACAAACCGCGGGCCAACGGCCTCAGTCCGTTCGGCGAAGAGGTGATCTTGGAGATGAACGCACTCGGGATGCTCGTCGATTTATCGCACGTCTCGCCGGAGACCATGCTCGCGGCTCTCAAAATCTCGAAAGCCCCGGTGATCTTTTCGCACTCCTCGGTCAAGGCCATCGCCGATCATCCGCGCAACATTCCCGACGACGTGCTGAAACTGTTGAAAGCCAACAACGGCGTGGCGATGGTTAACTTTTTCTCCGGCTTCGTCGTGCCCGAGGGTGCCCGGGCCATGAAGCGGATGTTCGATGTCGGCCGCGACTTGAAGGCGAAGTATCCCGACGACGAACCCAAGTACAAAGAGGCGATGCGGGCCTGGCAGAAGCAGAACGATTACCCGGCCGGAACCGTTCACGACGTCGTCGATCACATCGAGCATGTGATCAAAATCGCCGGCATCGACCACGTCGGCATCGGTTCGGACTACGACGGGATTTCGCGGTTGCCCAAGCAACTCGAAGATGTGTCGTGCTACCCGGCCATCACGCAAGAGTTACTGAACCGGGGGTACAAGAAAGACGACATCCTTAAAATCCTCGGTGGCAACATCTTGCGGGTCTTCGGCGATGCCGAGAAAGTCGCCGCCGGAATGAGTCGGTGAGGCTTACGTCAACGATTCGACCGGCCCGTATCCCACCACGGTGAGGGCATCAATGGGGTGTTGATTCAAATAATCGCGGATCGAATCCAAACTCACCGCGTCGTAGCGGGCCAGTTCCAGATCGGGGTCGGAGTACTCGTTGTTGTAGAGCCATGAGCCGGCAATCGCCCGCATCCGACCGCTGGCGCGTTCGCTGGAACGGACGACGCGCGACGCGATCTTGTTCTTCGCCTGGGTCAGCTCTTCGGCGGTGATGTTCTGTTTCTGGACGTCGCCGAGTACTTTGCGGACGATGTCCAAATTCGCCTGAGCCGATTCGGGATCGCAACTGTAACTGGTGCCGAGCAACCCGCAGGCTTGGCTCGCATCGACGCCGCACGACGCCGATTCGACATGGCCAGGATCGACCAGTTCCCAGTGCAAGCGGCTGCCGGAATCGTCGCCGATGGCGATGGCCAGGGTCGTCGCCGAATATCGCAGCATCGATTCCGCCGGGACGGAACTCGCCAGGCAGAGGACATGTTCTTGGGACGTGCCTTCCTTGGTCACGGCATGGACGCCACCCGGGCCAGCGTGGCCGATCAATCCGGTTCGTACGCCGGAACCTGTCGGCCAAGTCGCCGTCACCCGTTCGAGCAACTTCACGAATTCGGGCCAGTCGAACTGCCCCGCGACCGAAACGAGAATGTTCGGGGTGACGTAACGCCGGCCGAAGTAATCGTGCATCAGATCGCGAGTCAACGCTGTGACGCTCTCGGTGGTGCCGAGGATCGAGTTCCCCAGCCGATGGCTGCCGTAATAGATCCGCTTGGCGTTGTCCCACGCCATCGACCCCGGCTGGTCGTCGTACATTTTGATTTCTTCGAGGATGACGTTCTTCTCGGTGGTGAAGTCGTCGTCGCGCAGGCTCGGCCGCAAAATATCGGCGAGGATGTCCACGGCGGTCGGCAAATACTCGGGTAGCACGGCCGCGTAGTACGCGGTGATTTCCTCGCTGGTGTAGGCGTTGTAAGCGGCGCCGATGCGATCGAAATCGCGGTTGACGTCGAGCGCGGTCCGCCGTGGGGTCCCTTTGAACAACATGTGTTCGAGGAAGTGCGAGACGCCCGATTCGGGTGCCGTTTCATCGCGGCTGCCGGTCTTCACATAGAAGCCGACCGAGACCGAGCGCGACGATGGGATCGTCTCGCCGATGAGTTGCAATCCGTTGGGCAAGCGGTGGGTCTGGAATGGCATGGGCGTTCGTCGGGAGGTTTTGTGAATGAAGTCAGAGAATCGCCGGCATCCGTCACTCGGCCGGGGTGATCAACGGAGTCGGCCCGAGCGTGACCACGGTGAAATCTCGAGCGGGGAAACGTTCGAGGTAGCCCAGAATGCTCGTCGGGGTCAGGGCGTCGATGGCGGTTTGCACTTCATCGATACGGCGGACACGCTGCAAATAGAACCAGTCGGTGGCCATAGAACTGGCCCGCGATGACGTTGATTCTTGCTGCATGATGAGCGATGTTTTCAAGCCGGCCCGCACGCGGTCGACCTCTTCGAGTTCGATCCCCTCTTTCAACCGTCGAAGTTCGCCGATCATCACATCGAGCGTTTGCTGAGCGCGATCCGGCCCGGTACCGGCGTAACAGACCACGGCAGCGCGATCCTTCACCGTGTCGTAACTCGCACTCACCGAGTAGCAGAGGCCCCGTTTTTCACGGACTTCGGTGAATAGTCGGGCACTCATGCCACCGGAGAGCACGCTGATGGCCCCGCGTGCCGGGTAGAAATCAGCGGTGCCGAAACTCGCACTCGGGAAGGCCAGCGAAATTTGAATCTGCTGGGTCTCTTTGAGAATATGGTTCGACGTCGGACGGTGCGGTTCGGGGACGACCGCCGGTTCGGGGGTTCCTTCCCAATCGCCGAAAAGTTCGCCGACCAGCGCTTTCAGCTCGTCCCAATTGCAATTCCCCGCCACCGAGAGAATCGAGCCACGCGGCCGGAACCGTGCGGCGTAAAAGTCGCGCACGTCCTGCGGGGTGATCGCTTCGATGCACTCTTGGGTGCCGTACTGATTCCGATTGTACGGCGACGGGTAGTAGCGCCTTCGGAGTTCGAGCAGGCAGATCTCGGACGGGGAATCTTCCAAACCTTGCAAGTCTTGGAGCGACAACTCTTGCGCCGGTGCCAGCTCGTCATCCGGGAGCCACGGCCGACGGATCATGTCGGCGTACAGAACCAGTGCCGCCGGGAGGTTCCGCGCGAGTGTCCCCGCCGAAAGTGTGACGTTGAAAGCTCCGCACGATTCCCCACGGTCGACACCGAGGTTGTCGAGGGCGAGCGACAACGCCTTGCTATCGCGGTTGCCGGCCCCGCGTGTCAACATCTCGGCGAGTATCCCGGCTTGGCCGAGGCGATCGTTCGCTTCGTAGGTGAAACCCGCCGGGGCCATGAAGTAGAGCGAGGCCGAACGGACATGATCCATCCGCTCGAACAACAAGGTCAAGCCGTTCGAGAAAATGTGTTGATGGAGCTGTTGCGTCACGGAGGACTCTCGATGCGAGAATGACATCAGGTGTACTCGGCAATTATATCCCGACCGGTTGTGAAACTGGTGGAAGCTGCCGATAAAAGACTCGAGTGCGTCGAAAACCCCAGCGTGTGTAGAGTTCGACCGCGGCGTGATTCGTCGCGGTCACTTCGAGCGCGCATCGATAAGCCCCGCATCGGGCGAAGCCGCGCAGTGCCAGAATCAACAACGCCGAACCGAGACCGCGGCCGCGGTGTTCCGGCACGATCCCCAAATTCTGAATCGCACCGGTCTGCTCCGGTTCGAGAATTCCTTGGACGGTGCCGCAATAGCCGTCCGGCCCCGCCAGGAGCCAAGTCGATTCGGGGCAAAAGCCCGTGCGGCCTCGGATCGCTGCCATGAGTTGTCTGCAACCGAATTGATCCGCTAAGTTGGGGAACAGCAGACCGTCGAGATCGCTCCGGAAGCACTGGAACTTGACGTCGGCATGAAGATCCAAAAGCCGGTCGTGCCACGGGACGGGCCAGTAGCCGAGCGGCAACGCCAACGGTTCCGGCAGTCCGGCGAGCGGACGCTCCAGGCGGTATCGTTTGAAGTGGCTCGGATCGGTCATGGGCGTCGTAGGAGGTAAACAATCGTTCCGAATACTATCGAGCTGAGACAGCCCCCGATGATCCAGGGGAACCAGCGGCGGCGAATCTGCAGCACAACAGGATTTGTCGCGGTGGTCGCAGCCGGGGTTTCTTCAGGCAAGGGCAACTCTTCGAGCGTCGCACTTTCCATCATAGTCGCCCGATGGGCGAGCCAGCGCGTCTCGACTTGTTTCATCACGTCGGTTTCCCAAGCCGCATCGAACGACTCTGGCGTGGCGAGACTCATAGCCGGTTCCGTCCACCGTTCGAGTTCCGCCGCGACGACCCGGCACGACGGCGGGCGATCCTCCGGCCGCTTGGCCATCATCCATTGCAGCAATTTTCCGAAACCTTCCGGAACTGAGGTATTGAGCTGGGTCACCGGGGTCGGACTCACGGTGCGGTGTTGGTGAATCTTTTCCCGAGCCGTACCGAACGGGAAGGGCACGACACCGGTCAACACGTAGTAGAGGCTGCAACCCAGAGAATAAATGTCGGTCTCGGCGCTCACGCTCACGGCATCGGTCGCTTGTTCCGGCGGGAGAAAGTCCATCGTGCCCAGCGTGTATCCTTGGCCACCGAGGATCGTCGGATCGGCGAGCGGCTTCTCGCCGCGTCGCACCGCGAATCCGAAATCCAGAAGCTTCCCCCGGCCATTCGGTGTCACGATAATATTCGCCGGTTTCAAATCGCGGTGGATGTAGCCGGCTTCGTGGGCTTGGTGCAACCCGAGTGCCAAGTCGGCGAACAACCGGGCAGCATCCGCCACCGCCATCGGGCCTTGTTCCCGGACGCGCTGCTTCGCGGTGACGCCGCTCACGAACTCCAATGCTAGGAAATGGATGCCGTCCGCTTCGCCAGAATCGAGTGCCCGTGTCAAAGCCGCATGCACCGGGAGCTTCGCACCGATTTCCATCTCGCGCAGGAACCGGGCCAACGTCCGCGGTTCACTCCGCGCCCGTTTCGGCGCCAGTAATTTGAGGGCCACCAAACGGGGCGTCGCCCTATCGGTTCGGCGGGCGAGGTAGACGATTCCCATGCCGCCGCGCCCGATCGGGTAGAGCAATTCGTACCGACCGATGACCAGCCCCTGCCAGTGGCCCGCGGCGAGTTTGTCCAATTGAAACTGGGTGAGGGCACCGCGCCCCACCAAATATTTTCCGAATTGTTCCGGGGAGTCGATGGCGCGAGCTTCGGGAGTCGAGTACAATTGCGACAAGCTCGAACGATCCAAAATCCGACTCCGGATCACGGTCTCGATCAAGGGTTTGAGGAGTTCCGGTGCGGGCATCGGAGATCCGGTGAACGGTTCAGTTATCGGTGGTATGATCTATCTTACAGCGTGAAATATTCAGCGCACCGGGAGGCAGGAGAGAACGTGTCGAAACACATGCAAAAGGATTTGGATCGTCTCCTGCAAGAGATGCTCAAAATGGCGGGGAACGTCGAAGAGGCGATCCTCAACGCGACCCACGCCCTTGAAACCCGGGACACGGCGCTCGCCGAGCAGGTGATGGCCGGGGACGACACGATCGACAATTTTGAAAACGAAGTCCAAGAAGAGTGCCTGAAAATCCTGGCATTGCACCAACCCGTCGCCGTCGACTTGCGCCGCATCGGGTCGATTTTGCGCATCACCACCGATCTCGAACGCATCGGCGATTTGGCCGTCGGGATCGCCGAAACAGCCGTCGAACTGTCGCACCCCCCGTTCCCGAAAATCCCCACGCGGTTGAGCCCGATGACGCAACGCGCCATCGAAATGGTGAAACGGTCGCTCAACGCGCTCGTTCAATCGGATGCGTTGGAAGCCCGCGCCGTGGTGCTCATGGACGATGAAGTCGACACCGACAACGATGCGATCATCGCCGAAGTCGTGGAGCGAATGAAGAGTTCCCCCACCGAAATCGACGCGGGGATGGCGCTCCACGCGGCCGTGCGCTACGTCGAACGGATCGCCGACCACGCCACCAACATCGCCGAAGATGTGATCTACCTCGTCGAGGGGTCGATGGTGCGGCACCACCCCGAAGCGTTTCAACACCCACCGGCGCATTGAGCCAAGATCGCCCGCGTCGCCCGGATCTCTTCGGGATCAGTCACCGTTCGCTGCGGCTGATCCGGATCGATTTTCTTGAACGTGCCGTGCACTTGGTGGCAGCCCGTCCGGCGCACGATCTCGGCAACCGTGTCCGAACGGATGCCAGCACCCGCCACAATTTCGATTCGACTCGCGGCGGAGCGGATCATTTCGCGGATCGTGCTCGCTCCGATCAAAGCCGTTTCGGCACCACCACTCGACAGAATCCGGGTGAATCCGAGCGCGATCAACAATTCCAATTCGCTCGCGGAACGTGGCACCTCGTCATAAGCGCGGTGGAACACGGCCGGGATACTTCCGCAACTCGCTCGGAGTTCCGCATTCGCCGGCAAGTGGATTGAACCATCTAAGTGCAGTGCGCCGAAAACGAAACCAGCCGGCCGCTCCGGTCGGAATGATTCCATTTGTCGAACCATGCTCTCCAATTCATCTCGGTGATAGGCAAAGTCTCCCGCGCGCGGGCGAATCATCACGACGATGGGTATCGACACCGCCGAACGGATTTGCAAATAGAGTTCGAGCGGTGGGGTCAGTCCGCCTAACCAGAGTGCCGAACAGAGTTCGAGCCGGTCGGCCCCGGCTTCGGCCGCCGCCAAAGCATCGTCGAATGATTCCACAGCCACTTCGAGCAAGATGCCACTCATTTATTCGATCTTCAACAGCACCGACTTCGCCGTGTATTCCGTACCGTTCTTTTCCAGTTTCGAGAGCACCACGAAAGGCAACTCCATCGGCTTCACCCACGGTTCCACAAAAATCACGATCTCGCGTTCGGACTGTTCCGGTAAGACCAAAATGCCGCTCAGCCCGATATTCTCGACGCGGACACCGTGGGGCAAACCGCGCACGTCGAGCGGCACCCGGCCGATGACCCCTTTGGCCCGGACGATCTTGACATTCATTTTCGCTTCTTGGCCCGCCTTCACCGACAAGACGCTGACACTGGTTTCGGTCGTCAACCCGCCCGCCTCGACGATGCTGGGCGTGCCACCGTTGGCTTCACGGGCAACGGTGGCCCCGTTGATCTGAGCTTCGCCAAGCACTCGGAATGGGGCGTTCACGCCGGCCAGTCCGGTGGCCGACAGCGCCACGGTGGCCGACGATTCTTCGGCTTCGATGATCGTGTCCGGCAGCGAGAATGCGGCAGAGAGTTTGTCGAAGCGGATACGGATGGGGCCGGTGAAGCCGTCGAACCGAGTCGCCGTGATCGTCATCGGCACGCCACTGTTCTTCCAAACTTTCGGATCGCTCGGCGACATCCGCAATGTGTAATCCGGTTTCGGTGGCCGAACCGTCAGGCGGTAACCGAACTGATCGCCCCCGGCCCCGCGGGCGTCGCGGAGATGCACTTGGTAAGTTCCGGTGCGCGGAGCATCAAACAGTAAGAACGAGTCTTTGCCGAAGGCAGTTCCGCCATCGTCGTTGCGATAGTGAAGCGGAAACACCGGCAGACCGTTCGGCGGGAACGTCGTCCCGGCCGGGTGGAACTCCACCTTATACATCGGGGTGTTCTGCGCGTGGTGCGTCGGAGTCGTGCCCCGGAAGCCGAGCCGTTTGCCATCGTGCTGAACGAACTGGCAATCGTCGTCCGGGTTCTTCGGCAACGCTTTGATCCGCATCAACTCCGAACCGATGTAGAGAAAATCGTTGGTGCGCAGTTCGTTCCAGGTGTCGAGGCGGATCCCGGGATTTTGCGAATCGTGATCGCGGAAGGTGGTGTATGTCTGGGAGACGCTTCGCAGCCTCGCTTGCTCGACCGGCTTCCCAGCCTCATCGCGGATTTCAATCGTCGAATCGAGCCGCGATCCGAACCGGGCCGCCTGGACTTCAACCGCCAGCAACTCCCCTTGTTTCGCCGGGAAATTGACCGTGTGCGTGTCACCGACTTTGGCGAGCACGCCGTCGAAGGTACTCGGCACGGTCAACGTTTTGTCTGTGGTGGCCGGGAACTCACCGACGACGACATTCGCGATTCCGAGCGGAGTTCCGTCGCCGATTTTCGGAACTGGCACCGGAATGCTGCTGCCGATCATGGCAGTGATCGGAGGGTTCACTTTCAACATGATGCCATCCGGATTGCCGAGGTTGACCCCGCGCAGCCGGACGCTCGTCTCGACGCCGCGGGTGACACCGAGCGGAAAGACGCTGGTGACAATGGGGATCGGCCCGACCGAAAGGCGGTAGCCAAAGTCGGCCCCGCCGCGGAATTCTTTGTCGCAGACGGCGATCGCGTAGCTACCTGTTTTGGAAGCGCGGAAACCGAGTAAGTGGGACATCGACTCTTGCAGAACCTGCCCCGATTCATCGGTGAGCGTAAGAATCGGTTCGAACTTTTTGGGGTCGCTGCCGTTGGCCAACACTTCGAAGCCGATTTCGTCTCCGGCCTTGGCATCGATTCGAAAATAGTCGGTCTCGCCGGGGCGATCCAGCTTGGCCAGAATCGTGCTAGGCCAAGCGACTTTCGTGGCCGTGCGTGCCGATTCCGTGCTGCCCGAAACGGTCACCGATGGGTAACGCGTCTTCGGTGCTGGTGGCATCGGCTTCGGCGGAAGCGGAGTGTGCATGAGCTTCCCCGTTTTCGGTTCCAGCAACTCGAGTACCCCGTCGAACCGTCCCAGTGCGATTTGGGACGCATCGGGGCGGAGCGCCGCCGCGAGAAGGCTATCGGGTTGAGCCGGAAGCGTCTGCGCTTCTTGGAGTGTGGAACTCACCCAGCCTTTCACAATGCGATCTTCCCCGACAGAAAAGAGCGTGCCTTCGGCAGTCGGCCCGAGCAATTTCAAAACACCGGATGTGTGCGCGAACTGCGACTTCACCAATTTGCCACCGTCGGCGCCCACCTCCCAAACGCGGATACTTTTATCGACGCCACCCGCGAAGAGCCGTTTGCCATCGAGCGACCACGTCACGGCGTACACCCAGTCGGTGGAATCACCGAGACTGTAAAGGCGCTGGCCGGTGCTCGTGTCCCAAAGTTTCAACGTGCGATCCGCCGAGCCGCTGGCCAGCCATTTGCCATCCGGGTGGTAACGCAGAGAATAGACGGCATCGCTGTGGTCTTTGAGCGTCTGCGCTGGTTTGTCGGTCGCTTTCAAATTCCAGATCTTCACAATGCGGTCGTATCCGGCGCTCGCCAAGGATTGGCCATCCGGGCTGAAATCGAGGGCATAGATGGCATCGCTGTGGGCCGCGATCTCGGCGATCTGTTTTGTGACTTTGTCGTCGAGTGTGTTGAAAATGCGAATGACGCCCGACTTGCCCGGTACCCCGCTGGCCACGGCGAGCAAGTCCGCTTTGGAAAAGGCGAGTGCCGTGACCCGTTCCGTTTGGCCGGGGAATTCCTTGGCGATCATCCCGGTGGTGGGGTCGATCAAAAAAGCTGTTCCGCGCGTGCCTGCGGCCAGGAGTTTGCCATTGTGCGAGTAGGCCAGTGCCGAGACCGGCGGAGCGGCCGAAACAGTGGCGATACAAGACGAAAACACCGTCAGCGTGAGAATGCAACGGAACATGGAAGCACCGGAGAGGAGTGCGATTTAGTGATTGAACAAAAACTCTTTGCCGGTCAACGCGGCCCAGATCACGTCTTCGACGGCTTCGCGGTGGATCGGGGCACTTTCGCGGCGCGCGTCCTCGAGCGCTTTCACCAACGTCTTCATTTCGCTCGGACTCGGACTTCTGGCCAGCGCGAGTTGGAAGATCCGTTCCACGATCTGGGCATCGTCGACTTTGTCGGTCAGCCAACGATTCACCACCGAGTTCTTGTCCCGCAATTTGTCGTTGAGAGTATGCCCGTTGTTGAGGTGCAGAGCCTGTGTCACGCTCGAATCTTTGGTGACTTCGCACGAACAAGTTTGGCTCCGTTCGGCCCGGCCGAAGGCATCCAGGAACCGCGACACCAGTTGCGAATCCGGCAGCTGCATGGCCCGAGTCCCCATCGGGTAATTCGCGCTGGTCGCCGTGCCGCCGCTCGTGCCGATGGTCACTTGGCCAAAAGGTGTTTGCACACCGGTGATGTCCGAGTACGCATCAAGGATGACTTCGGCCGAGAGTCGCCGCAGCAGGTAGTGCGAATAAAAGCGGTCGTCGTCGACGTTGCCGGGCACCGGTTTCGAGGAACGCTGGTAGGCCGCCGAATTCAGAATCGTCCGCATGAGGTGTTTCATATCGAACTGATGCTCGACGAACTCTTTCGTCAAGGCGTCGAGCAACTCGGCGTTCGTCGGTGGATTCGTGTCACGCAGGTCGTCCTCGGCTTCGACCAAGCCGCGCCCCATATAGTTCTTCCAGACCCGGTTGACGATGGCCTTGGCGAAGAACGGATTGCTCGGTTCGGTCAACCAATCGGCGAAGAATTCCCGGCGATCACGGAGGCTGTCGGCCGGGAGTGGCTTGCCACCGAGGGGCGTGGGCGCCATCGCTTTCCCACGCCGGAGGTGCAACGCGTCGCCGGAACTGAGGCTTTGCACGAGCACTTCCCCGCTGCGTTCGCCGTTCTTCAAACCGACCCGGCTGAAGAGGTTGGCCATCTCCCAGTATTGATCCTGCGTCCACTTTTCGAGCGGGTGATTGTGGCACCGGGCGCAGGTGATCGACGTTCCCAAGAACGTCAGCGCGGTCGATTCCACCAAGTCGGAGACATCCTTGTGCAAGACGAAGTAGCCCCCGCTGCCATTGGAAAGCGTACTCCCCGATGCGGTCAGCAGTTCGCGGGCGAACTTGTCCCACGGCTGGTTGTCAGCGACGCTCGCCCGAATTTGACGATGGAATCCCCAGAGCGACCCTTGCGACAGTTTGCGCGTCGAAATCAGTAATAAATCGCTCCATTTGTGGGCCCAATAGTCGACGTACTCCGGGCGGGTCAGCAGTTGATCGATCAGTTTCGCACGCTTGTCGGGCGACTTCTCGGCGAGGAACCGCTCCAACTCCGCCGGCTTGGGGAGCACCCCGCAGCAGTCGAGGTAAGCCCGGCGGATGAACTCGGCATCGGTGCAGTTCGGAGATGGGGGCACTTGGAGCAGTCGAAGTTTCTCAAGAATCGGGCCATCGATGAAGTTGTGTTTCGGAGCGTTGGCAAAAATCGCGTCCGGGACCTTGTTGGCGAAGGGCACGGTGACGGCGGCGGTGACCACCCGACTGCCGAAGAGCACCGCGATGGCCGTTTCTCCCGAGCCAATCACCGCGACGGCACCGTCTTCATCGACGGTGGCAACGGTTTCTTCGCTGCTGGTGTACTTGGCCCAGCGGGTCACATCTTCCACGACGCCATCGGCGTAATGGGCGAAGACCGTGACCCGAAACGCGTCTTTGGGTTTCACCAACAAACGGGGTGGGAAGACTTCGATTTTCGTCAGCGTCGTTTCGGCACTTTTCGGCCCGACGGCACCCTTGGCGATCCAATCTTGCAGAATCTTGGCGTTCTCCGAATCGTTGGCGAAACGGGTGCCACCCCCGTGCGGCACGGCGCGGGTCGCCTTCTTAGTCAGCAAGCTTCCACTCGGCTCTTCGCGGTCGATCCGCCGGCCGACCGCTTGGCGGGTCATGGCAAAATAGTCCGCGTCCGAATCGTAACCCCGCAAGGAGAGTTTGAAGCCACCTTTGCCGGCCAAGGCGCCGTGGCAGGCACCCGAGTTGCAGCCCGCCCGCACGAGGATCGGCTGAATGTGATTCACGAACGACCATTCTTTCGGCTTTTCGAATTGCACCACTTTCACGTGCACTTGCACCGTGCGGCCCGCTTGCACCACCACGATGTTCGCGTCGCCATTGCCCGTCGGCTTCAAAAGACCCGTCGCATCCACGGTGGCGACTTTCAAATTGTCGCTGGTGAATTTAGCCGACGCTTGAACCCCCGTGGTCGCCCGGTCGGTGATGGAATCAAAGGCACTCAGTTGGGCGCTGGCTTGTGGCCCCGTCAGCGTGACGGCAGCGGGATAGACGGCCAGCTCGCCGGCGCCGGCAACATTCGCGGCGAAGACCAACATGAGCCAAGCAGTTCGAAACGGCATGATCGCCCCGGGAGAGTGAGAAACGCAAACCGTCACTTCTTGGTCGCAATCGACACGATGATCACAACGATCACAGCGAGGAACGTCAAAACTTCCAGTGTCCCGAGCACGATGCCGATGATGGCGTGCGCTTGCCCCTTGGCTTCGGGATGCAGCTTGGCATACTTAAGCCCCTGCACGCCAAACACGATCGGCAAAATGCCGAAAATGCCCAACATGAGGAAGCAAGAGATCAACCCGAACACCCCGCAGTAGTACGCGGCCAGAGCTTTGGGGTTCTTGTACGGGATCAATCCGCCGGTGCCGTCGTCATCCCGGTGCCGTCGTCGCCGGGGGCGATCATCCTCATCGTCGTCCTCGTTGTCGTACCGTCTCCGGCGCGAACGCGGGCGATCCTCATCGTCGTCATCGCTCCGGCGAGCACGCGGGCGTTCCGGTTCATCATCGTTCGGTGGCATCGGATCTCCGAATCAGGGCGTTGGCGGAGCGAGTTTTGATTTTAAGGACACGATTTCTTCTAGTTGGGAGGTTGAAATACAGGAAGATATCGGCGGCACACCACCAGTCGGCACGATCTCGACTGTAGTGTCGAATGGAATCGAGCAGCAACGTGGCGGAATCGCGGTGCAAAGGTGTTTCCACGGGAACCCCATCCGAACTGGGGAGTTCATCTTCGGTCGGCAACCGGCGCAGGCCTTCGACCCAGCGACCTTCGATCTCGGATCCCGTGGCGTAGGGCAAGCCGGCGATATTGCTCACGGCGTCGTCCTCAAATCAATTCGGCGATCGGCTTCATCGAATATTCGGTGGCTGGGATCGGCCGACCTTGCGGCCCGGGTAGTTCCTTGTGGTGATCGAGCCCCAACCCCTTGAAAACCGTCGCGGCGACTTCGCCCGCCGTCACCGGCCGCGTTTTCGGGGCGTGGGCGTGTTCGTCCGACTCGCCGACGATCACACCGCCCTTCAGGGGGCCACCCCCCATGAGCATGCTCCAAACGCCGGGGTGATGGTCGCGGCCACCGGCCGGGTTGATCTTCGGCGTCCGTCCGAATTCGCCCGTGGCAATCACCATCGTCGTCTTCAAAAGTCCGCGCTCGGACAAGTCGCTCAGCAAGGCACTGTAGGCCTGATCGAAGTTCGGCACCACTTGCTTGGCCATCTCGTTGATGTCGGTGAAGGGACGCGAACCGTGGATGTCCCACGTCACTTCGTCGAAGACCGTCTCGAACATGTTGACCGTCACGAAGCGCACCCCGGCTTCGATGAGCCGCCGGGCCATCAGGCACGATTGGCCGAAGCGCGTCTTGCCGTAGCGTTCCCGGACTTTCTCCGGCTCCTTCTGGAGATCGAACGCATCTCGAGCCTTGGGCGACGACATCAACTTGTACGCCATCGCAAAGTTGTCGTCGAGTTGCTTACCGGCCTGCGACTTCTCGAACGCGTCCAGGGAACCATCGATGGCGTCTCGCAACTTCTGGCGACGTTCCGCACGGGCCGGGGTGATCTGTTCCGGTGGCAACAAATCGGGCACCTTGAAGTTCGGCACGCTCGGATCGGCATTCAAGATGAACGGATCGTAAACCTTTCCCAAATAGCCCGCCGTGTGACCGTGTGGAAGGTTGCCCCCGGTACGGCCGATGGGTCGGGGCAAGAGCACATGGGCCGGCAATTCACCGCGGCCCCCTTTTTGGTAACCGAGGACGCAACCCATGTGCGGGTGTTCGACGCCACCGCTGAAGAGCCGACCCGTCTGCATCACTTGGTGCCCGACATCGTGGACGGCGGTTCCGGCGTAATGCAGGCTGCGGATGATGGAGAACTTGTCGGCGTGCGCGGCCGTCTTCGGGAAGATCTCCGTGATGCGGACGCCCGATGCCTTGGTGGGGATCGGCTTGAACGGGCCACGGACTTCGGCGGGGGCATCCGGCTTAGGGTCGAAGGTATCCAGTTGGCTCGGCCCACCGACGAGGAACAAGAAAATGCAGTTCACATCTTCGTCCGCTTTCGGCTCCGCTTTCTGAGCGAGTGCCGCGGGCAGCGACAAGCCGAGAGCCGGAATTGCCCCGGCCATCAAGAAGTCGCGGCGCGACAGGCCATCGCAGAAGCGCACACCGCGTGGGGCATCGAGTCGAAGCATGGGTCAACCCACGGGGAGGAAATAGATTTTCATGTTAGCCTATTCGACTTCAGCAAGCAATCACGACCAACAACCGGGGTATGCCAAGTACCGATAACCCCATTGACCGACTTTGAATCACTGGCTATCTCCCGGACTACTCGGGGATTGTCGAATGCTCCGTCGTTACACCAAACCGATTGCTTGGATCGTCTCAGTCGGGTTCCACGTCGCGCTGGCACTCCTCTTCTTCCAAAATGGTTTCGGTGATGCGCAAACCGTGTCCCAGAAGCCGGACGGCCTGACCCACGACACGGCACTTGGGGAAGAATCGTCGTTCACCCTGTCCGTGGAACGGACGGCCGATTCTCGTTCCACAAAATCGATCGCGATCACACCACCCACGGGGCAACGACCCATCGAACCGGTTCGCACGGAGCCGATCTCGAAGGAATTGCAGAACCTAGTGCGCGAGTTGGGCAATCGCCCGCCACCGCGCGTCGAAGTTCAAGATGTGTCGCCCGTAGAATTCCGCCAACCGACCGAAGCACCAAAAGTCACCAGCGGTGTTGCCGAGTCGCTGCCCCCAACCGTCGCCGTAACGCAGCCCAATTTCGGGACTGGCCAACCGCTGCACGGTGCTCTGCCCGCAGGCAAATCGGTGGTGTACATTCTGGATCGTTCCACGAGTATGGGCCTGACTCGGGAAACGTTCGACGCTGCCCGGGCCGCCTTGCTCGCATCGGTGCAAGCTCTCCCCGACGACGGCCGGTTCCAAGTGATCGCCTACAACGGCCAAGCCGTGCGGTTGCTACCGGGCCGCGAACTCTTGAAGAAAGTGCCCGAGTCTGAAGGGCCATTGATCGCGGCGTTGCAAGAGCTGAAACCCGAAGGGGATAGCCACCATGACGTTGCGCTGCGTGCGGCCCTCACTCTCGGTGGCGATTACCTCGTGTTCATCACCGATGCCGACGACGAGGAACTCAGCTTGCTCCGGCCAATTTTGAAGGGCCACGCGAAGACGGTGTCCGTCTCGATTGTGCGTGTGCAGGCCGGCAAAGTGTCGCAGCCGACGGCATTCAAGTAACACGCCGCTTCCGCAACACGAACAACCGCGGCGGTGTCGTCCGACCGGGGGCGAACCGTTCTTCGTGGAATGCAAATTCAGTCGGATTCAGTGCTTGCAACAGTTCGCCAATGGCGTTCGCTTCGTCGTGGCCACCACTGTGAGCGGTGTAGGCCAGCACCGTCAGAATGCCGCCGGTTGCCAAGCGTTCGGCGGCCGCACGGATCGCCCGACAGCTGTTGGCCGTGGACGTGGTGATGGTGCGATCGCTGGCCGGAAGGTAGCCGAGATTGAAGATCGCCGCCTGGAACGTCGTACCGAAAAGCGAGTCCAACTCGGCGTGATTGCCGAGCGTCAATTCCACCCAGGTGATCGCATGTGTTGCCAACAGCGCCGCCGTGCGTTCGATAGCCAACGGTTGAATATCCCAAGCGTCGACCCGGCCGGTCGATCCGACGCACTGGGCCAGAAAGAGCGTGTCGTGCCCGTTCCCAGAAGTACCATCGAAGGCCGTATCACCCGATTTCAGGTGCGGCCGGACAAGGTCGTGGACAATCTCAGTCACGCTGAAATGCATGGGAATCGCCCGCTGACTTCGGATTCGAGGACACCGGTGCCTGCCAACCGGGCGGCAAACTGCTCGGCGAAGAACGGGGCCATCAAGGAACCTTTGGAACCGAGTCCGTTGAAGACGCCCACCGGCGAACCGTTCAGAAAACCCAATACCGGCCGTTGCCCTGCAATGATCGGTCGCACCGCCGCTTGCTGGCCGACAATTTCAAAGGGGCAGGCTAACAACGCCAGGAGGGCGGCTTGCAACTCGGCTCGAGCTTCGACGGTCGCGGCAGTCGTGAAGTCGTGCCAAGAGTAAGTGGCGCCGAAGCGCCAGAGGCCGGGGACGTGCGGAGCGAGCCAGTTCCCGGTGTTCAGCACGCGGACTTCGTCGTAATCGGGGATGCGCACCGTCAGGATTTCCCCCTTGGCCGCACGAAACGGCAGGTCACACGTGAGGGGATTCTGCGTCGCCGCGAAGCCCTGACAGTAGACGAGCTGCTTCGCCTGCATACCAAACCGCGGGAGTGAAACACCAGCGGGGGTGACCCGGAGGTCATCTGACAGGACATCGGCTTCGAGGAATTGCCCCTGTTTTTCGAACTCCGCGCGCGACGAATCCAAGTAAGTCGGCACGTCGAGTTGCGCGGCGGTGGGCATCTCGAATCCACGGGGCGGGGAATGGAACCACTGTGGACTCAACGGCGGGTTCGGTTCGCGGACGAGTTCTCCAAACTCGCTCTGCTGTTTTTCGTAGATTGCCGACTCTTTATCCGTTTGAAAGATCCGCACGATGGATCGCGGAAAGAAGAAGCGCTGCCCGGTTTCGGCTTCGATTTCTCGATAAAACGCGGCAGCGACGGGGAAGAAGTCGTCGTGCCGCCAGCTCTTGGTGAGCCGCTTCCCGGTGATCGGCGTCATCAATCCGGCCGCGACACGGGACGACGTGACCGCTTCCGCGCGATCGAGTAGCAGGAAACGGAGACCCCGTTTCCGCAGGCTCCACGCCAACGATGTCCCGGCGAGGCCGGCACCGACGACGATTACAGAAACTTGATGCACAGCACACCGCCGATGACGAGTAAGGCCCCGCCGATTTTACCGGGGGAGATCGCCTTCTCGTCGAGGCCCATCAACGCGAAGTGATCGAGCAGCAGGGAGCAGACGAGTTGCCCACCGACGACCAGCGCGATGAACGCGGCGCCGCCGAGTTCCCGGACCAATGTGGCCCCGGCCAACACGATGAGCGTGCCGAGTGGCCCGCCGATCCAGTTCCACCACTGGGTGCCGCGCAAGTTCTCCCAACTGGGCATTGCCGGCCGCAGGATCGCCATGGCGAAGCTGGCGAACAAAATGGTTCCACAGATCGAGAAGTAAGCCGCCCAAAGGGGGCCGTCGAGGTTCTGACGGAACTTGCTGTTAGCGCCCGCCTGGAGCGCGATGCAACTGCCGGCCGCAGCCGCGAGCAGCATGTAAGTGACTTGATTCATGTTGGCTGTTGTATGGCCGTAGCTAAGTGAAGAGCATCGGGCAATTTGAAAGAAAACGGGTCTGGCAAATCTTCCTTGCGGTCGCATCCTGAAGATTCCGACCCTGAAAGGGGCGTTCCATCAGCCCAGGTCGGAGGTCGCGCAGCGACCGGAGGCCTGGGAACCCCGACCCGGAAAACGCATTCCGTCCTGAAGGGACGGTTCGGAGCAGCCGTCCTTGGAACCGCCCTTTCAGTGCGTCTTTATTTTCCCCGATCGGGGCTCCCAGGCCTCCGGTCGCTGCGCGACCTCCGACCTGGGCTGATGGAACGGCCCTTTCAGGGACGAAATCGACAGACAGTAAGATTTGCCAGACCCAAGAATACTTCGCACAGAGTCGGGCGCCGAGGTCGAAAACCGTAGTGTTAAACTTGTTTGAGCATCCGTTGGTGTTCGTCCCATTCTTTCCGTAACTTCTCGACTTCCGCCAAAGTGTTGGCCCCGCCGTCGGGAATGTGCCCTTCCGAGCGTGGCATGGCCCAAATCGCGCGAAGACGTTGCCAGAATGGGTCGTCTGGCAGATTGAACGCTTCCGTATGTTGCCGAAGAATCACCGTTTCCATCGGACTCATGGCATCGATCTCCGACTCGAATGTGTCCATTCTATCCGAGGACTCACCAACCGCGTCACTCGATCCCTGCGCCGAAGGCACCGACCGTCACACCCACACCTTGCGGGGCACCGAGGTGCGGGCCGCGGGCGGGCTGACCGACGTGGGCTTTGACTTGCTTGCCCATCTCGTGAACCATCGCCCCGTAGCTGGCGGGTACATCTTCGAAGTCGCCGGCGTCGATTTCGTCGTAGCGGCACTGGTAGCCGGGCATCTTGAAGCGTTCGCGTTCTTCACCGAACGCTTTGACCACCGCCGACTGCACCAATTCCCTTGAGGCCGCGTGGATCGGGTGGGCGATGTCGGCGTGCAGTTTGGCCCGGCCGTCGTGATCGCGGATCGCCCGCGTTTCATCCAGCCGCGTACCGCACTGGTTGCAAAAGCGCGACCGGAGGTGATTCTTGCACGAGCAACTGGTGCAGCGATCTGTGAGCTTGCGGCTCGGCATCGCCACGAACAGTCCCCTTGTTCCTTCGATGATCTTCAAATCGCGGACGACGAACGCGTTATTGAACGTCACGCTGCAAAACGCCATGAGACGTTCGCTGTTTTGCTCGCACAGTTTGATGCGGACTTCGGTGATCATCATCGGGGGCACTCCTTTGCGGATGGATAAAAACTCAAGCGGTGATCGGGTGAGTCAAGAGTCAGAATCTCCAACAGACGTTCGGACGACGTACAGCCGGCAGTCGGGCACTCGCGTCGCCAGCAGCCGCTCGGCCTGGCGGGCGATCCGCCGGGCATCTGGACGATCCCGGGCGATCGCGAAGACGCACGAGCCGCTCCCGGAGAGCAAAACAGTCAGCGGTGCCTGCGCCAACAGTACGTCGTATACCCAGTTGGCGAGCGGTTGCAAGGCGAAGGCGGGCGGCTGCAAACGATTGTGCGTCAAGCGGCCGATGGCTTCGACGTTTCCCGTCGCCAGAGCGGCACGCAGGGCGTCACCCGATTCCGGCGTCTCGAGCAAACGGACGTTGCGATACACCTCGGCGGTGCTCAAGCCGAAGGGGGGCTTCACGATGACGAGATCGAGCGGTTTCGCGGCACGAATCGGCTCGACGATCTCGCCACGTCCGCTGCACCAAGTCGGGCCCGCGTGCAGGAACGCGGGCACGTCGGAACCAATTTGTGCCGCGATCGGGGCGAGTTCCCGCATCGATTTGTTCAGATTCCAAATGGTATTGAGTGCCATCAAAGTGGAGGCGGCATCCGAAGAACCGCCGCCGAGACCCGCTTCGTGTGGGATTCGCTTGGTGAGATGAATCGTCGCGCCTTCGGTCGTCCCGAATGCCGTGCGGAGAGCCGCGGCGGCTTTCCACACGAGGTTGCTCGAATCGGTCGGAATTCCAGAAGCGTGGCAACTTAGAACAAGTTGACCATCGCCGCGCGGCTGGATTTCGAGAGTATCGTACAGGTCGATGGGGATGAGGAGAGTTTGAAGCTCGTGGTAGCCGTCCGGACGGGAACCGAGCACTTCGAGAAACAAATTCACTTTCGCCGGAGCGGCGACGATTCGACCCTGGGAACCAGCAGGCCAACCGGCTCGGGGAATCATGGCAACCATCCGTGGCTGGCAAATCAGGGTGTTTGAGCAAAATAACCAGAATAATCGGTACGGTCAAGCGCGAATTGCGGATTTGTTCCAGAAGAGTGCAATTCATTCCGCTGGTCGTTGTTCGGGTACTCGCCTTAGGGTGACGTTGCGCGAGAATACCTCCGCATTACCGCAAGCGGGAGAGACGATGTTCAGAATCGTGATGCTCCTTCCGATGATGTTCGGGCTGTGCCTGAGTTCGCTTGCTCGCGCCGATGAGGCTGAGGATAAGGCCGTTGCGGTCATTGAGAAGTTGGGGGCAAAGTCTACCGCGACGAGAATGACATCATGGTGAAGCTAGACACGCCTAAAGTGACGGACGCTTGGCTCAAAGAACTGGCGTAACTGTTCACCGCATGATGGAAATTTGCCTGAATTGTCCTTTGCCACCGTGATCGGAAGGGACTTGCGTACGACATTGGCCTTCTTTACCAAGCACAAATGGCACACATTGGCCAATTTCGGCTGTTTGATCATCGATATCCAAAATGCGGTGAACGATTACAAAATAAGTTCCATGTGGCTGTTATATTATGGTTTCCAAAAATATATTCTTACTCGCATGTACTTATCCATTCCTATGCATGCTGGGCTGCCATGGATCAGACCCTATCACTGTCAAGGGGACTGCTCATGCCTGCCCACTTGATAAGAGCTCGCAAGTGTTGGGACTAAAACCACCTACTGACATGCCGAACTCCACTCCTTTGCAAGGTGTCAATGTTCGATTTCTTCGGATAGACAATGGTCGACTAATCGGCGAAGCCCTCACTGATTCAAATGGCGTATTCTCTCTAGCGCTAACATGCGAATCGGGTACAAATTTGCGAGTGATTTACTCTAAAGATGGATTTGATAAGTGCGAAATGGACTTCACTATTGGATTCATGTCGAATTTTCTTGACTCATATGCATGTATGTCACCTACCAAAGAATTGGGAAAGTAAGTTGCCATGACGGTGAAAGGACATTGTGACTGATACAACGCTAAGGACTCGCGCCGAAATAACCTACCAAATGTTGTGCTCGAAGTACTGAAAATCATGCCAATTGCGTTCTATGTATCCGGTAAATTAACGCGGATTCTTACCATGATAGAAACTGTTCTGCTGTTTTTGCTAGCGATTTTCGCGGCTGACAAGACGACTATTCAATCACATCTTCCAATCCAACCGTTTGCAGTGGTGCATTTTGGTACGGAGTTGGGAGGTATTGATGTCGCGCAGCATGAATACTTCTCATTAGGCCGTGTTGACGTATCGAGCCATAAGGCTATGTCAATTATAGGTTTGTGCTGCGATCCGCCCGAGTGTGTTCAGACTCACTTAAGTCTATGCGTGGATGGGGCTTAGGTCTTAATTCGTCAACAGGGCCTAGTATATACGGGATCTGATCGCTTGCAGTCCTTATATATCTCTCCGCTCCAAGTTAGAAGAATCACTCAGTTCGTTTCACTTGTTATCGCGCGTCGTAACGCACTCGGATGCGCAGTCGGAGCAGCCGCATCTCTCCATAACTGACGCAATTGTATGAGGGCTGAATATTAGGCAGAAACCCCTCGCTCTAAATCCTCCTTAGACTACAGGAAACCGCTTCTCCCAGTTCCGCTTCACATGGGCCCAGCAGAACTGCCGCTGATCCTCGGGCCAGTCGTCGCATCCGCCGATTCAGCTCGCAGCATTGCCTAAATTAACCAAAGTGAGTCCTGCACCAGTTCCGGAAAGAACCATTCTCGTTCAACTTGAGTCAACATCCACCATTTGCACCGAAGTTCACGCTGTCGTATGCCGATAGTAACGGGTAGGCAGTTTGTTTCGGGGGAGTGGAATGCGGGTCGCCGTGGTACTCGGGATGATCGTCGGACTCTGCTCACTGACCGTGGGCTGCCGCACACCGATGCCGGTTCGACCGTCGGTCCCGGAGACGGCGCTGCCCGTTTCCGACCGGCAGATTCCACCGTTTGATGTTTCGGCGATCACCAACCCGGCCAGTCTCGGTTCCGCGAATCCACTACCACCCGTCGGTTATTACCGCCTCACGGCCGAAGAGTGCCGGCGACTCGCGTGTGAGAACAGTTCCCTCGGGAACTTGATCGAAGCCGGGGCGGTCAGCCGGCCGCGTGGCCCGATCCTGAGCCAATGCGCCTGCACGGCCATCGACTCTTTGCGGATGTCGACCGGCCAATATTTGAGCCAAGAAGCTCGCAATCGCACGGCGGGATCGGCGCTCGCCCTTTATTACAAATTGCTCGAACTCGAACTCAAGTCGGACGTCTTGGGATCGTCGATTCTCGAACTCGACCAACTGATGAAGGTCAACGAGAAGTTGATCGAGACGGGCTTCAAACAGACTGCGGACGGCTTCGAACTGAAGAAGCAACGGCTCGAATTGGAAGCCGACCGCACGCGGTTGCGTTCCGGAATCGCTCGCTTGAATTCGGAGTTGAAGTCGTTGCTTGCCATCGACACCGGCGCCCAAGGGTTTTTGTTGCCGGCCGATCAAGTGTATGTCGTGCCCGACCCGCTCGACCCGGAACAAGCCGTGCAGCTCGGCCTCATGCTCCGGGCCGATCTGAACTTGCTCCGCACACTCGCCAACACGATCGACCACCGCACGCTCCATGCGGTTCGCAAAGCGTTGGTCGGGCTGGCCCCGCCGCTGGCAGCTGTGGTGCAGGCGACGGAACAGATCGTTCCCGCATTGTTGCCGTTCGTTTCGGCGATGGCCAAAGCCGAGGTGGCCGCGGTGCGTGGGCAGATCTTAGGATTGCTGCGCGATCGTGAACGCGAGGCCGCAAAAGAGATCCGCATGGTGTCCGAAGAGTGGACGACCGCCCGCGAACTCGTGGCCATCGCCCGCCAACGCTTCGAGTTGAACTCCGGCAACGTCGCGGAATTGGAGAAGAAGTCGAAAGTCGGCCAAGCGGTGGAACTCGAACTCCGCAAAGCCCGGCTGGAACTGCTCAAAGCCGAGGCGGACTTGGTCGGCGAAGTGGTCAAGTGGAAACTGGCCGACGTCAAAGCCCGCGAAACGATGGGTCTGCTCTGCGGTGGCCACTGCGGGAGCGAGTGAGCTGCTCCTGTTTAGCCTTCCACCCGACTACCGCGGTAAAACGGTCATGCTCAGCTTCTGGGCCAGTTGGTGCGGGCCCTGCATGGGGCTGATTCCCCTCGAGCGGGAACTGGTCGAGCAATTCAAAGGTCGGCCCTTTGCCCTAATCGGCGTGAACGGCGACCCGGACAAAAAGGAACTGAAGCCGGTGCTGGAAACGAACAAGATCACCTGGCGGTCGTTCTGGGCAGGCGACAAAGGCCCCGAAAGCCCGATCCCGATGCAATGGAACGTCAACGGTTGGCCGACGATTTACGTCATCGATGCGGAAGGCGTGATCCACTCCAAGACAGCGCTCGGCAAGACGCTGGACGCGAAGATCGAGGAGTGGGTTAAGAAAGCCGAAGCGAAGAAGTGAACCGGAATAACTATCTACGTCTACGGGAGGCGGTGGATGACCACGTGGGCGTTGCGGAACACTTCCGTCGCACCGGGCATTACCGGATCGCCCTCAGTAGCCAAAACCACGAATCGGTGGGTGAACGGCCGACTGTTAAATATGGCTTCCTGAAAAGGCAGTATGAAGCAGTGGAGGTGCCAGGAGTCGGTGGCGATCCCTGCCACCGGCGTCAAGTACGACCCGGCGGTGTTGTATTTGGCATTGACCATATCCCGCGTCGGGTCGAAGTGATCGCGGCACCAAACAAGGGCTTCGTATTCCTCGCGGCCCACCACCGGGAACGACATCGCTTGCCGGCGCTCGGGCGGCACCGACACGAGGGTAACAGTTCGTTGGTAGCGATCCAGATACTTGGGTACGCACGCTGCGACGAGTAACAGCCCTAAAACGGCCCAGGTGCGCCGGAGCTGCCGGCTCCAGAGCGGCAGCGACCGCCACGCCAGGGCAAGGGCCAGTGTCGAGAGGGCATTCAACAGATACGGGGCCCGCTCCGGGTAGAGGGCGATCGATCCAGGCAACACCCAGAAGGCCGAATTCACGACCACGCCGAGGATCAATGCTGCCCCGACCAGAAGTAAACCGGCTTCGCCCCACCGTCGCCGCGCCAGCAGCCACCCAACCCCCGCCAGCCACGCGGCCGACGATTCCTCCCCGCCCCAGCGGACGATGTCGGCGAAGGCATTTTGGAGGAGCGCAATTCCTTCCTCCTTCGGAGCGAATCCCGACTGATAGGCGCGGGTCCACTCCTGTGCCCTGTCATCCATCTCGGTCTTGCCGAAGGCGAGGTATGCGCCGAACGACACCGCCGTCACCGCTGCGGCCCCCACCGCACCGACCACCACCGGCCTCCAGCGCCGGACCTTGCCGATTCCGGCGAGCAATATCAGCGGCCCGCACACATACACCCACACCGCCCCCGAGATGCCGTGGACGAGCGGAATCGATGCCAGCAGCAGTCCGGCGACCGCGCCGGTTCCCAAGCTCGGCCGCCGGGCCAAGTCAAAGAGCGCCCTAGCCGACAGCAGCCCCACGGCGAACCCGGCCACTGTGGGATAGCCCCCCCAGTAGATGGTCTCTTGCAATCCCCGGCTAGCCATCAGGCCGACTGCCGCCAAGCAGGCCGCGCCGAACTTCGGTATCCACGGCCGCAACAGCAGATACAGGGCCAGCACGAAAGCGAAGTAAGCGAACGGTGCGGTGGCGAGCGTGGCCGCTTCGGCCGGTACGCCGCACCGCACTGCGGCGGCCGCCAGAGCGGGCAGGCCCAGATTCACCGCCGGGAAGGGCAGGATCGGGGCGAACGGAGCATGGGTTCGCGGCAGGCCGCGGTTCTCGGCGATCAGCCTTGCCGAGGTCGTGTGCATGGTCGCGTCCATGCCGATCGGCACGGAGTTCAACAGGGGCAAGGTGTGCAGCGAGAGGAACAGCAGGCCGAGCAGCCAAGTCGAATGCGACCGGGGCAACTTCCGTAGGGCCGCGCCGATCATCCGGCGATGGAAGATTAGCACAATCGTGCCCGCGACTGATGCGACGGCCAGGGCAATGTCCTGCCCGCCGCGGAAGGGCAACAAATAGACTGAAGCCGCGAAGTACGCCAGCCCGCAGAGCGGGGCGGCGGCGAAGCCGAGCGGAATCCGAAAGGCGGCGACGATCGGCGTCCCGGCCAGGGTTGCCCAACCCCACACCAGCGGAATGGCGGCAAGGTTCGAGGCGAGTATGTCGCCGGTCGGGGTGAGGACGGGCATCGATCTCCTGGCGGTTCGGACATGCGGGCTTCCGGACGGGTGGAATCACTTCGGGATCACCGGTTCAAAATCCAAATTCTTCACCAAGAAGGCCCACAAATCCGCGGCTTCCTCGATGATCTTCGTCGTCGGTTTGCCGGCGCCGTGGCCGGCTTTGGTTTCGATGCGGGCCAGCACCGGAGCGGTGCCAGTGTGGCACTCTTGGAGCTTGGCGGTGAACTTGAAACTATGGCCCGGAACGACGCGGTCATCGGTGTCGGCGGTTGTCACCAGTGTGGGCGGGTAAGCGGTTCCAATCTTCAAGGTGTGATAAGGGCTGTATTTAATCTGGGCGTCGAACTCGGCTTTGTTGTCGCTGCTGCCATAATCGTCGACCCAGAACCGCCCGGCCGTGAACTTCTGGAAACGGAGCATGTCCATCACGCCGACGGCCGGCAGGCAAGCGCCGAACAAGTCGGGACGTTGGGCCAAACAGGCCCCGACGAGCAAACCACCGTTGCTGCCACCCTGGATGCCGATCTTCTTCGGGCTGGTGTATTTTTCCGCAACGAGGTACTCGGCCGCTGCAATGAAGTCGTCGAAGACATTCTGCTTCTGCAATTTCGTGCCGGCTCTGTGCCACTCTTCGCCGTACTCGCCACCGCCGCGGAGGTTGGCCACCGCCAGCACCCCGCCCATTTCCATCCACTGGACGCGCGACACGCTGAACCCCGGCGTCAGGGAGATATTGAAACCACCGTAACCGTACAGAAGCGTCGGGTTCTTGCCGTCGAGCGCCAACCCCTTTTTGTGGGCCACGAACATCGGAATCTTGGTGCCGTCTTTGCTCTTGTAGAAAAGCTGCTTCACTTCGTAGTCGTCTGGGCTGAACTTCACTTTCGACTGCCGCAACAGTTTGCTGACGCCGGTGATGACATCGTAGCGGTAGGTCGCGGCGGGGGTGTTGAAGCTGCTGTAGGTGTAGAACGTCTCGGTGTCGGTACGTTTGCCGCCGAAGCCGGACGCCGTGCCGATGCCCGGCAGTTGAACATCGCGGATGAACTGACCCTCGGTGCCGAACACCTTCACGACGCTCCGGGCATCTTGCATGTAGCTGCACACGAACGTGCCGGACAGGAAGCTGACCCCGCTGAGTGTCTCCTTGGCTTCCGCAACGAGGGTCTTCCAGTTCGCCTTCTCGGGCTGGCGCAGGTCGATGGCGATGACGCTCCCTTTGGGCGAGCCGGTCTCGGTGAGGAAGTAGAAGATCGGCCCGTCGTTGCCGACGAGGTTGAATTTGTTGTCGTGGTTCGACACCAATTCGGTGATCATGCCATACGGTTCGTTGAGATCCTTATAAGCGACGCGGTTGCGCCGGCTGGTGGTGCCGTCGCCGATGCTGATGACCAGGTAGCGACCGTCTTCGGTGACGTTGCCACTCACCGACCATTTCGGATGATCGGGCCGTTCGTAGACGAGCACATCTTCGAGTTGCGGAGTACCGAGACGGTGGAAATAGAGCTTCTGGTTTTCGTTGGTCGACTGGAACTTGGCGTCGCCGACCGGTTCCGCGTACCGGCTGTAGAAGAAGCCGCGGCTGTCGGCCGTCCACGAGGCGCCGCTGAACTTCACCCACTTGAGTTCGTCGCCGAGGGGTTTCCCCGTGGCGAGGTCGAGCACTTTCCAGGTGTTCCAGTCGCTGCCCGCTTCGGCGAGGCCGTAAGCCGCATACTTCCCGCAGTCGGACGGCACAAAACCGGCGAGGGCGACGGTGCCGTCTTTGCTCAGCAGGTTCGGGTCGAGCAACAACTTCGGCTCGGCATCGAGGGAATTTTGCAGGAACAAGACGCTCTGGTTCTGCAAGCCGTCGTTCTTACTCAGCAGATACTTTCCGCTGCCGATTTTGCTCGGGGCCGAGATCTTTTCGTAGTTGTACAGTTCGGTGATCCGCTTCTTAATGG
>JAYSYJ010000270.1:0-3319 GCA_043727675.1 Fimbriiglobus sp. | reverse complement strand
CACGGGTGATTTGGGGGAAAGTCGGCATCTCGCTGATCACCCAGCGATATTCCCAAAGGATATCGTCGACGTTGAAGTGGCTCGGGTCGCGGTCGCATTGTCCCAAACACCAACTGTACGCCACGAGCATGAGATCCGGTAAACCGGCATCCAGGCAGGCGGGCAGCAGCTTCTTGCGGGCTTTGTAGCCGAGTTTCACGTCTTGGTGGCTATCGGCTATCCGCGCCGCTTCCTCGAGCATGGCGACTTTGGCCATGCCTTCTTTGAACTCTTCGGCCTTTTCGAGAAGCGTTTCGACTTCGGTGGTGTAATTCGTCATGGTGGGTCTTCGAGCTTGCGGTCGATGCGTGTCATTCTGGCAGGCAATGGTATCGGAATCGAGTCCCACGCACGGAATTGTAGCCCATTTCGGGCGGCATGGGGTTTGCGTTCTCGGTTGTGTAAAATGCAGCAGACAGCACTCCAATTTTGAAGGCCGATTCATGGATACCAATCGATTCACCGAACGGGCACGGAAAGCACTCGCCGATTCGCAAAAGCTCGCGGCCAAATTCGACCATCAGCAGATCGACGCCGAACACCTATTGCTCGCACTGCTGGATCAACCCAAGGGGCTGACGCTGGCGTTGCTGAATAAACTCGGCGTCGCCGCCGACGCTCTCACGATCCAAGTTCAACGGTTGTTGGAGCGGGTGCCGAAAGTGACGGGTCAGGGTGTTTCGCAATCGGCGAGTGCGCGGTTCACCAAGGTGCTCGCCGTCGCGGAAGATGAAGCGAAGAAACTCAAAGACGAATTCTTATCGGTCGAGCATTTGCTGCTGGCACTCGCCGCCGACCGCGATGGGGCCGGGCAAGCGTTGCGCGATGCCGGGGCGAGTCGGGAACAACTGCTGCGCGTGCTCGGGGAAGTCCGGGGCAAACAACGCGTGACGTCGCAGAATCCCGAGGAGACCTACCAATCGTTGGAAAAGTATGGCCGGGATCTCACTGAGATGGCACGGCAAGGAAAGCTCGATCCGGTGATCGGGCGGGATGAAGAGATCCGCCGGGTGGTTCAAATTTTGAGCCGACGCACCAAGAACAACCCCGTGCTCATCGGCGAACCTGGCGTCGGCAAGACGGCGGTCGTCGAAGGGCTGGCCCAACGCATCATGCGCGGCGACGTGCCCGAGGGGTTGAAGAACCGCAAGCTCGTTGCACTCGACATGGGGGCACTGATCGCCGGGGCCAAGTTTCGGGGCGAATTCGAGGAGCGATTGAAAGCTGTGCTGAAGGAAGTGACCGAGTCCGAAGGTCGGATCATCTTGTTCATCGACGAGTTGCACACCGTCGTCGGGGCCGGCAAAAGCGACGGGGCAATGGACGCGGGCAACCTGCTCAAGCCGATGTTGGCTCGGGGCGAGCTCCACTGCATCGGGGCCACCACGCTCGATGAGTATCGCCAGCACATCGAGAAAGACCCGGCCTTCGAACGGCGCTTCCAACCGGTGACGATCGATCAGCCGAGCGTCGAGGACACGATCTCGATCTTGCGCGGGCTGAAGGAAAAGTACGAAGTCCACCACGGCGTGCGCATCAAGGACGCGGCCCTCGTCGCGGCGGCGGTGCTGTCGAATCGCTACATCGCGGATCGTTTCCTGCCGGATAAAGCCATCGACTTGATGGACGAATCGGCCGCGAAACTGCGGACTGAAATTGACTCCATGCCGACGGAACTCGACGAAATTTCGCGCCGGGTGATGCAGCTCGAAATCGAACGCGAAGCGATGCGGAAAGAGACCGACCGCGTTTCCAAGGAGCGGCTGGCGAAACTCGAAGAAGAGTTGGCCAACTCGAAGTCCGAAGCCGACGCGCTCAAAGCGCGCTGGCAGGCGGAGAAAGGCGGCGTGCAGAAACTGCGCGACATGCGGGTTCAGATCGACGACACGAAACAGCAACTCGAACGCGCGATGCGCGACTCCGACTTCAGTCGGGCGGCCGAATTGCAGCACAGCGAACTGCCCGAACTCCAACGGCAACTGACGGCCTTGGAGCAAGCGACCGATGCGAACACCGCCCCCCGTTTGCTCAAAGAAGAGGTCGGCGAAGAAGACATCGCGGCCATCGTGAGCCGTTGGACGGGGGTGCCGGTGCAACGCTTGATGGCCGGGGAGACCGAGAAATTGCTGCACTTGGGTGATGAACTGCACAAGCGGGTGATCGGCCAAGACGAAGCGGTGGAAGCCGTGGCCGATTCGGTGGTGCGGGCGCGCTCGGGGATGAACGATCCCAACCGTCCCATCGGCTCGTTCATCTTTCTCGGGCCGACGGGGGTGGGCAAAACCGAGTTGGCCCGCGCCCTCGCGGAGTTCCTCTTCGACGACGAGAAAGCCATGGTGCGGCTCGATATGAGCGAGTACCAAGAGAAGCACACCGTGTCGCGGCTCGTCGGGGCGCCGCCCGGTTACATCGGGTACGACGACGGGGGCCAGCTCACCGAAACGGTTCGTCGTCGGCCGTATTGCGTGATTCTGTTCGACGAAGTCGAGAAGGCCCACGCGGACGTTTTCAACGTACTGCTGCAAGTCCTCGACGACGGCCGATTGACAGACAGCCAAGGCCGCACCGTCGATTTCAAGAATACCATCGTGATTATGACCTCGAACATCGGCAGCCAGACAATCTTGCAGTTCAAAGGTTCGCACATCGGCGAAGTGTACGATCGCATGAAAGATGCCGTCATGGGCGAGATGCGCAAGTTCTTCCGGCCCGAGTTCCTCAACCGTGTCGACGAAACCATCGTCTTCCACGCGCTCAAGGAATCGGATTTGATGAAGATCGTCGAGATTCAACTGAATCGCATCCGCGAGCGCTTAGCCGAACGCAAAATCGTACTGGTGCTGACAGACGCGGCGAAGAAACAGATTGTCCACATCGGTTACGAGCCGAGTTACGGCGCCCGACCCTTGAAGCGTGTTCTGCAAAAAGAAGTGGAGACCGCCTTGGCCAAGCGGTTGCTGAAAGGGGAAATCCCGGACGGCAGCACGGTGACAGTCGACTACGATTTGAGTCACGATGCCTTGACGTTTTCGGCGGGATGATGTCTGCTTTTGCGGAAGCCCTAAACTAATTCCAACAGGTTCGCTTTAGGGTTGGCCATGCGAATGTCGGATGCTGAATTGCTGCAAAAGATCGCGTCCGAACGCGATCCGGAGGCGTTCGCCGAGTTCTACGATCGCTTCGCGGGGCGGGCTTACGGACTATTGTTGAAACTTTTGCGAAACCGAACCGACGCCGACGACGTACTCCAAGAGGCGTTTATTCAAGTTTGGAATCAGGC
>JAYSYJ010000269.1:0-10057 GCA_043727675.1 Fimbriiglobus sp. | reverse complement strand
TGCACCACCGGTCGCGATTCCCAATGCTTCTGGCCAACCGATCATGCCGTCACCTGTTGTTCCGACAGTGTCAGTGCTGGCATTTCACCGGAACGAGCCGTCCGTTTCCAAGCACCGGACTGACCACCGGATAGCCACTTGAAGAATCCCACGAACAGCGCGGCGTTCATCATGACAAACATCGTTGGCAAGCGGAGCAGTCGGAATATCTTGGGTTTCTTCGGCAGCCAGTTTCCGACCACGGCCAACGAGTAGCCGAGAGCTTGCAGCCCCATTACAAGTTGGCCGACAAGCAGATCAAGCATGAAACAGTTGGCGACGACCATCGTGAGCAGTAGGAACGGGCAAATCCACCGGAGGACTTTATGGCAGAAGAACGCGAACGCGACCCATCCGTGCGCAGGGGACAGCAGAGGCCAGAGCATGCCGATGCTTTGGAACCCACCGGCACCGATCCGTGATCGACGATGGAATTCCGCACGGATACTCGGGGCCGTTTCTTCGCAAGCTACGGCTCGAGTATCGTAAATGATCCTACACCCGGAGCGGCGTTTTGCTTCCAACGGAATGTAAAAGTCGTCGATGATTGTGCCGTGAGGAACCCCCGGAAACAGATTCTTTCGGATCGCGTAAATGGCTCCATTGGAGCCGAGAAGCGCCCCGAGTCGGCTTTCGCACTTTTTCAGGAACGTTTCGTATTTCCAGTACAAGCTGTCGACGTTGTTCCCGGTTTTGACGTCGGTCATGACCAACCTCCCACAGACTACGCCGACTTCGGGTTGGTCAAACCAACTCACGAGTTTCAAGATGGCGTCTTCGCGCATGGTCGTGTTGGCGTCGGAGAGAACCACGATGTCCCCATTCAGAAGGGGCACCGCTTCGTTGAGCACCGTGGCCTTGCCGCGATTTCTCGGAAAATCCAACAGGCGTATCCGCCCTTTGAAGAGTGCCGAGACCCGGCGGACGAGTTCGTTCGTGCGATCCGTGCTACCATCCGATGCGATCACAACTTCAAACTTTTCAGCGGGGTAGTCCAGAGCCATTGCGTTATAAAGTCGTTTTTCAATTTCGTCTTGTTCGTTGAATGCGGAAATCAAAAGCGATACGAACGGAAGATCCGCACTCAGTGTGGCCGAAGGTTTCGCTTTCGTTCCGAACAATTTGGAGCAAATGTAGATTGCTGCGGGATATCCGAAGTAGGCGAAGCTCACGCCCACGAAGCAGACGACCAGCACAGACAGGGCGAGCCAAGCAAAGTTGTCCATGATCCCCTCGAAAGTGCGGATTAGCGGCTTGATATTGACGCAAATCCAGTGCCAACTGAACACCGGCATCGGCATTCAAGATGAATTGTTCATGGTTTGGAAAAGGGGCGTCTTCCATAGCACGAGCAATCGACCAACTTTAAGCTGAGTACAACCATTCAACCAGAAACATTGTTTGAAGCAAGACTGTTTTCGGCATTTTCTTGCAATTCGTTTTGAGCCGATTTCCGCAGTCGGATCACTTGGGCCGGCGGAATCCCCACCACGGTCGAATGTGGCGGAATATCCTTCAACACCACGGCGTTTGCCCCGATGCGAACATCGTTTCCGATCATTAGCGCGCCGATCACTTTCGCACCGGCTCCGAAAAAAACATCGTCCCCGATGATCGGCGTTTGCCGGCGTTCGGCCCCAATGGTCACTTGGTGTTCGATTTTGATGCGGCTCCCCCCCCGAACGTTCCCATTAATCACGACACCGAGTGAGTGAATCAAAACAAATTCTGGCCCAAACTCCGCCCCGCGACCGATGATGCAGCTGCAAAAGATCGTGTTGCACCGGTTGAACAAAAGCTCGAACGGTGCCAACCTCCAACGCCGAGACGTTTGCATCAGCCGGTACAAGATCATCGCCGGCGTGCCGTCTGTCAGCAGGACTTTGAGCACCGCTTTCCAACCTCGAGACTCGTAGCACCACTCGGCTTTGGCCCGAAGATCCGATAAAATATAGCGGGCGGTACGGATCATCTCGAGCCTTCTTCGAGCGTCAAATCGGCGATCATCGGCCGGTGATCCGAGCCAAGATTCGGGCCGGCGAAACAGTTGCGGCAGTGGAACGGCGGGCGGTACAATACGTGATCGATCCGAACCCGATGCCACGAAGTCATTTTGGTGCCACCCCAACCATTCCCCGTTTCCGAAAAAGCATTTTGGAACTGACTCCAATCGCGGCGGTAGAGTCGAGTCTCGACCGGCATGTTGAAGTCCCCAGCGATCACAGCCATTCCGGATGGTGTTCCGACCCAATCTTTCACAAAAGCCGACACAGTGGCTTGTTGCGTCAGATTCGTACGGAGCTCATTGCAGTTGGCAAGTTTGGTGTCGAGCGCGGTTTGGATCCCAGGTCGCGGTGTCGCCAAATGGATATTGTGAACCACCCATTCGCCATCGGGTGTCGTTAGTAAGATCCGGGCAGCGGCACCCGGTAATGGCAACCGTTCGGAGCCGAACGATTCTTCCAACTTGATCGGGTACCCTGTGGCGATTTTCAATCCATTGCCGGCATCGAGTACATTCCAGCCCTTCGGGAAATCAGTTCGAACGAACGTTGTCGGGCATTCTTGAATCAAGATCAGATCCGGGCGATATTCCTCTTGAAACTTCCGAAATTCCGCAGTCGACTGAGCGCCCCCCGCGTTCCATGTCATCACACGATAGCGGGCGTAAGCCGCGGGCGGGTCGAAATGGCTTTGTAGGGATACACGTCCACCTAAAAGTGGGCCGGCTACCCCGAGTGTCACGATGGTCAACAAGCCGCTAACCCACCAGGAACGAGCGATCCCAGCGATGGGAACCAGAATGATCATCGGGAGTGCCGCGACCCAGCGTGGGCCATAGAGGAATAAAGTGCTCCAAACCCGATCGTCGACTTCGAGCCAATACCAAGCCAATCCCATCAACATGATGCAGAGGTAAACCAAAGTCAGCCGAGCAGCCCAGCGACGAACCGATAGTTTTACACTCAAGTGATGTACTCAAATTACAGAAGTCAGATCGATGTTTGCGGTGTCATCTCGTGTTGCACGGGCACGGAGTGAATCCGGATTTCCGGCTCCTGTTGACAAGGCATCAATGGGTTCGGCAAGGCCAGCATCCGACGCACGGTCGCGTAGGAGAACCCGGCCAAATAGATTGCCGTCCCCACGATGAGTTTGATGTCGAACCATATTCCACGCGAGTCGATGTAGCAGCGGTCGAGAATAATTTTCTTTCGCACCGAGTCGAGATCCGTATCCGATGGGAGCTGAATTTGTGCTAAGCCCGTCACCCCCGGACGTACGGCCAATCGTAGCGGGTACTCGCGGATCGAAGCCGAGAGGGGTCCTACAAATTCCGGGCGTTCTGGCCGTGGTCCCACTAGGCTCATATCACCCAAAAGCACGTTGAACAGTTGGGGAAGTTCATCGATGTGGAGTTTGCGAAACAGCTTGCCGACCGGGGTCACACGCGGATCGTTGACCATACTCCACTTTGCCCCGCCCGCTGTCGCTTCGCAGTTATTGGTCATCGAGCGGAGCTTGTAAATTCGAAAGGGTCGCCCGCCCAATCCGAGTCGCGTTTGGGTGTAGATGCCCGGACCTTTTGAAGTTGCTTTTACCAGAATCCAGCCGGCTAGCAAGATCGGCCAAGTGAGCGCCATGATTGCGATGCAGGCCAAAAGGTCTAGAACTCGTTTCACGGGGTCGTAGGCACTTCGACTCGGAGCGATTTGCGTGTTCCCACGACGTCCCGAATCTGCTGATTCGTTCGGGAAAGCGAGCTTGGGAACCGACGGACAAATCGGCTCAAACTCGAGTTCAGTTGCGTAGCTCTTTTGAGAAGGGTTCATCATGACGGACCTCCTGTTACAAAAAAGGCGGGCACTGCGTCGAATCTCATCAACACTATTTTTCGGTGAACGCACTCTGGAGTGCAGGCAGGAAGCTTTTCAAAAACTCTTTGACCGCTTCGTCTTCGGTTCGCGCTGTGGGAGACGGCTCACGAACGATGTACATTTTGTAAATTGCTGCCAGTCGGGCAAAGTCGTAACGCGGCTTATCCGAGGCGCTCCAACTGAGCCCGTCACGCGACCAAGCCCACATGATCTCCAGCCGTCGCGGGACAACGGCGTTCGGCATCGCGAAATTCCCTTTCCAGAAATCGCCTGAGGCATCGCCCGCGGCGACTTTGGATTGGCCACCCATTTGCTCGAATCCCGCACTCGTGTAGCAGACATCGGGTGTGTGAACGCTGATCGGGCCACCTCGCCCCGTGACGAGCAACACCGACACCGTTTCGCCGGTACGCGTGTTCTGAAACTTTCGCAAGACGCACCCTTTGATACCGGCACGGGCCATATCTTCGGCTTCATAATCGATGTTCTCGCCACGCCAGTCTCCCGCAGTCATCGGGACGTTCTCGAGTTTCGCGATTGAGTGTTGCAACTCTTGTGACGGAACCCAACGATCGACCCAAATTCCATGCGCTGCCCCCATCAGCACGATGATGACCAAAAAAGCAAGGATCGGTTTGATGCCATGGAGCATAGCGTCAGTCTCGAATCGTTGTTAAGCGACGGTCAGGGTCACGGGGGCCGGTTCGAGCTTCAACGTCGTCGCGTCGTATTTGTAACGCCCGTAGTAATCGGCGGTGTATTCGGCTGCCGCGCCGTTGACGACGGCTCCGAGAACGGGGATGCCCATGGTTTTGAGCCGCTCTTGCGACAAGGCAATGGCTCCGATCCGACTGTAACCGACCAACACGGAAAGCATCGCGGCATCGGCGGCTTTCGCCAGCAACAACGTATCGGCCATGAGCAGCAACGGGGAAGTATCGATGACGATGAAGTCGAAGTCTTTTTGAAGTTCCTCGCGGAGTTCGCGCCATTGCTCGCCGACGAGGCACTGCCGGGTGGCCATGTTCCAAGAGCCGGCCGTCATCACAGACAATCCCGGAACCGGCGAGCTTCGGATGGCGGAATCCGGTGGCACCTCACCGCGGAGCACTTCGCAGAACCCGGGAGTCAAAGTTTGGTCGAACAAGCGGTGAACGGTCGGGGCGTGCAAGTCGCCGTCGACCAAGAGCACGCGATATCCGGCACGGGCCAGACTCAAAACTAAGTGCCCGGAGAGGGTCGTTTTGCCTTCGCCAGAAAGTCCGCTGGCGACCAAGATCGTTCGGATGGGTCGGTCGTGGCTTCTGGCCTGGAGCAATTGGGTGCGCAGAGCATCGACGGATTCGACCAAAATGCGATTCCCGTGCGGGCTTGCCGAATCGATCACCGGAATCGTGCCGAGGATCTGCAAATCGGTAGCTGTAGTCAGTTCGTCGGCGGTGTTCACGCGACGACCCCGATTCTCGAACCAGACCAATGCGAAGAACCCCACGAGTAATAAGCCAAGAGATGCGATCAAGACGGCCCGTATTCTCCGGAAGCCTTCGATGCCCGATAGCACGAATGGTTCTTCGGCCACGTTCACCCGACTCGGCGCCTTCTCTTCGATCCGAATACGGTCTTGTTCTTCTGTGAGAGTCGCCAACGCTTTTTCGGTCGAAGCCACTTCGGCTTTCAACTTCTCGAGTTCGTAGCGATAAAGCCCATGCTTTTCCGATCGATCCTTGAGTTCCTGCACATGCAGATCCGAGATCTTCTTTTTGCGTTCGAGCTTGTTAAATTCTTCTTTGAGCTGCATCGATTTGAGTTTGAATTCGAGGACGACACGGTCTCGGGTTGCTTTTTCAATATCGCCGCGCAAATCATTTCGCAACTTTTCGCGGCTCGCCTCGGCGGATTTTACGTCCAGTTTGGCTGTGGTGATCACTTGCGATGTCGTGCCTTCAACGAACAATGATTCCTTGTCGAGCAAAGTTTTTTTGGCCTGCGCCACTTTCTCTTCGGCCTTGATGAAGCTAGGGCTTTTGTTGATCGCTTCGTCCACCAGTCCTGGCGGTATCACGACGGGGGCGTTTTCCGCTCCGAGTACCGGCAGTTCGGCCTTGGCGAGCTCGACCTTCTGTTGAATTTCCAAAGCTTCTTTTCGAGCGGCTCGCAAGTCTTCCGTGTTGAGAATTTCCGAACCGGACAGGCCGTCCGTGGTATTTAGAATTTTGGCGATGGCATCCATTCGCTCTTTTCTCGTGAAGATCTCCCCTTTTCGTTCCGTAATGAGTACTTCAATTGCTTTCAGTCTCCCGTCGCGCGCTCCGTTGTCCCGTTGCTTGACCGTCTTCATGTAAGAATCCGACAAGGCACGTAGAAATGCCACGAGTTCATCGGGATAGTCACCTTCGATCACGACCCGCATGAATTCCAAACTGCTTTTGAAATCGATCAAAATCATCTTGTCGAGCCAACCCAGCTTGTCGGGCTGCATATCGAGCAGTTCTTTGAAATTGGGCGCTTTCGACATGTTTTTGTCGTCGTTGAGTGCCGTGCTCAAAACCTGTCGCCTTTTGACCGTGGCCACTTGCTGGCTGCCGTAGGCCCGCAGGTCGACTTGATTCTCATGGCCCGTCGAGGAGATCACGTGAGGGGCGTGGCCCGATAGTTGGAACACCACGATCGCGGTATTCTTCGGCAGCGGCATGAAAAACCAAACCGCTGCCGCGACTGCCAACGACGTCAGTATCAAGGCCGTAAAAATGATCGGGTGATGCGCAACCGCGTTGCGCGCCGTCCGGAACGAAATTTTTCCCGATTTGCTTTTATTCGGAAGCGCTGGTTGGCTTTGCATAAACTCTTTCTCTGGAAAATACCGTTTCAAGCAGACGCACGACGAACCTTGAATGCACGATCCAAAAAGACCATCAGCAGAGCTAAGAATCCGACTCCGAGCGGCATCATCAACCACCCGGCCACATCATGAAACACTTTCTTGGCCATTTCGTTCTGGTTCGCTTCAAAAAGTATTCCCGTGACCGTAATCCGGATCACGTTGGCTCCCACGGCAATCGGGGCGGCCGCCAGTACCATGGCCACGGCGTACAACCAGTGCCGCTCAATGAGCATGGCGAACCCGATGGCCAAAGCGAAGAACGTCACCAACATGCTCAGGCCACTGCACGCTTCGACCACCCCCAAGCGTTCTTGGGTTAGGAGGATCACATTCCCTTCGGATATCGCCGGAACACCCACGGTTTGAAGCAAATAGGTACTCAAGTACGTGGCGATCGATTGCAAGTTCGAACCCAGCATGAACTGGAACCGGAACGGCAATGGGATCATAAAGGCTGTGAACAGCACGGCCGGCCAAGCCCACCGCCAACCTGTGCGTCCACCGAGTGTACAAGCCAAACCTGCCAAACAGATGATCAACGAACCGGAATCCAGCCACGGTTGATACAAAACGAAGCCCGCCGCCCGAGCCAGCGCGCCCAGCACGATGATCCCAAGGCCCCACCACTGGGGAGTCAGACCGTCAACCGGGATCGTTTGGCGACGGCGGTAGAGCAGATAGGCCGAGAAGACGGGCACGAGCCAACCGTGAGAGTATTGCGGGTCGGAATTCCAGCGGTCGACGATGTCTGACAGTGTGCTCCAATAGGCCCACACCGTCGCCAACAACGACGGCAATCCCAGCAACAAAAGTCTTCGGAAACGCAGTGCCACGACCACTCCACGTGAGTAGTAAACTGGAAGGACGGAAACTAAATTCAACCGGCCTATGGGCGAAAAGGCTGGCTGAACGGCTTGGGGCATATTGGTGGCTCGTCAGTGGGTGCTGACTCACACAACATGCGGCGATCTCGACAAAGTATGATCACAGCTCAGGCCTACGTCAAACGATGATTCGCTCAAAAGGGCCTGAAACCGTTTCTTCGCTTTATCTAGAACCACTTTCTTACAGCCCAACTCTAACTTTATCCAGTCAATTTTTCGTTTTTCTCCGATTAATCCAAGATAACCTGCAATTCATCGTATTTTTTAGTCATACTAAATTATACTATTTTCTTGAGTCGACGGCTGATGACCAGCGTGACAAACCCAGTCAACACTAGCACCAACGCCGGTGGTACTGGTGTCGGCACCACGTCGCCGAAAGAATTGACCGTCCACCCGTCTTTGAGTTCGACCACTTGATCTTGGTACACCGAATTAGTCAGTGCCACGAGATTCGCTTTTGCCAAAGTCTTGTTATTTGAGTCGGCGAGGTAAACGTTCACCTGGCTTTGCACGACCGCATCAACGTGAAAATTCGGATCGAGAATGAACCAGATGGCTTCCTGAAACGCAGCATTTTTAATGTTGTCGTTACCGAGGGACTGACGATCAGCCGCCCACAGCCGGCGAATTTGATCCGCTTGATCGCTTCCCATGCCCGTCCCGGGATTAGGAGATCCTTCCAACATGTGCGTTGCGTAGCTATACGTTCCGCCGAAATAGACACTTTGATTGCGTTCGATGCAGAACGAGCTATAGTTCTGGTCGATCCACGGCACGGCGTGGCCCCCAGGCGCCGGGTTTTGCGTCCAGTCGATTCGTACCACATAATCCGGTGTCCCATGACCGGGCGTCAGACCCGAACCAACGGTTGGGTTCAGCGTGGCCCGAAACCCGGCCCGAACGTCCCGTGCCGCCCCGAGCAAGATTGGAACGGCGAGAATCAAAGCGATGGTTCGTCTCATGGAATGATCCCACGGCAAGGTTGAGGGTCAGGGGTGATGTCTCTAAATTTAACCTCCGAAGATTCGCCAACAACGGTAAAATTGAACGCTTGGCAAAGTGACTGCCGCAAGATCGGACACGGGTGCAAAGGTTTGCATTCCTGTCAATTTTCCTGAACAGATTCGCACGGGGGCCTTGTCCCCAGTTACGACCGAGTCGTCGCAACCGTGCAATCGACCCGATACGATGTCCGAGAGTCCGCTTCTCCGCAGCTTCGGAAGGTGTCCTGCAATGAGTTTTCCGATTCGAGGGTTTTCGGTCGCTTGCGGCTTATCAGAGCCTTACCGCATCACTTGCACCCACCGGATCACGGGCGACACAGAAACGGCCGAGTTCGACGAACCGTTCATCTTCTTCGGCAGACACCCGCAAAATACGGCCCAGCTCGACGATCCGAGCGTGAGCAAAAAACACGCCTACCTCCAAGTGATCGAAGGTCATGCGTTCCTCGTCGACTTCGGGAGCCGAATGGGAATCCGCGTCGACGGAAACCCAATCGTGCACGGCTGGGTGAACCCCGGGCAGACGGTCGAAATCGGTGAATACGATGTCCAAATTGTCGGGTTGTTGAAGGCCGCCGCCGATCGGCTCCTCTCGACAACCGCCGTGACCGCACCGAGCCTTCTTCAATTGGCAATTTCCAACGACCCCTCGTCACAGGGTTCCGTGGTCTGCCCTCTCCACAGCCCGATGACCCTGATCGGACGGCACCCGCAATGCAATTTCCGGCTCCTCGACGAGAGACTGAACTTTTTTCACCTGTCGGTCGTCCAGACTGCCAACGATGTTTGGTTGATCGACTTGCCCGGAAGCGGTGGAACCCGCTTGAACGAACGTTTGGTACGGAGTTCGGTTCTCCAAGTCGGGGATCGGATCAACTTGAATGGGATCTACCTCGACGTGCAATTGAATCGCTACGAAATGCCCCGGAACGGCACGATGGAACCGGTTTCCAACAAAATGGGCCGATTCTCGTCCGCTTCTGAAGAGCTTCAGCCCATCGCCGAACAAGTGAGCGATCTGCGCCAAGCCACCATGTTGATGGCCAGCCTGTTCGCGGAGATGAAGCGGGAGCAGTCCACATTGATGCAACGGCAAATCGAACTGATGGAAGTGATGACGCAAGCCTTCCGCGATTCCCGCCCACCCCCGATTGCAATTCCAATTGCACCCACTCAGGCGACACCGACTTCGATCCCGGTGCAAGTTCCGCGGATGCCCAAGCCCGAAGAAGAAAGCACCCTGGCCCAAGCCCACGCTTGGTTTCTGTCTCGACTCGACAAATTGGGCAAACCCTCCTAAATGCCAAGAGGCCACCGGATTGTCTTCCGGTGGCCTCTTTCGTTTCAGCACTGGCGAATTACGCAACC
>JAYSYJ010000268.1:0-3363 GCA_043727675.1 Fimbriiglobus sp. | reverse complement strand
GAGACGGTACTTTGACCCTAGAACGAGAAAACGAAAGAAGCCGAGCCAAAATTGGCTCGGCTTCGTGTTCGGTTGGGCTAAGCCCAGCCGATTTAGCTAGGCTTGATGGCCGAGCCGACTTGGCTGAAGGTCTGGTTCGACGCACCACCGATGGCGGTGATGGCGGCGATGCAAACCACGACGATGAGAGCGAGCATCACGGCGTATTCAACGGCCGTCGGGCCATCTTCACGCTTCATGAATTTGACGATGTTCTTGGTCAAGTTACGCATGGTGTAGCCTCGAAAAGTTGTGAGAAACAGTCGAACGATCAGCGCCTGGGCGAAAGTGCCCGGTGCCGAGTACAAAGACCCGCGACCGAAAAGGTCACGATGGTTTTAAGCCGGACTTCAAAACGTTGTTATCGTAAACCGACGTCGTGCTCTGTCCGACTGTGCTGATGGCCGCGAAGCACACCACCACAATCAGAGCCAGCATGACGGCGTATTCCACCGCTGTCGGTCCATCCTCACGTTTGAGAAAATGGACGGCGCGGCGTACCGCCGTGCGTACCATGGTCATTACTCCGTAGCGACGATGGCTCAGGAGTTCGTTTGCGGCGGCGACTGCGACAACCGTGTGCCCGGGCTTGGTTCATTTCTCCGCGGCGAACCGCATCGAAACTGGGTTGCGTGTCGATCCCGTACCGAACTAGCTAGCGATCATCTACGCCGGAAACCTAGAGCGACTTTCGCCGGACGTCAAACGGAGAATCGGCATAGTTTCTCCAGTATCGCGGGGGCCGCGCCTCGATTTCAGACAGTCGAGCATTTCGTAACGGGGTCTTTACAGGTTTGTACGCTGGTGCCGGAAATTGTTGTGACCCGGCTCGAATCTTCAGTCCGGACTCTCTTCGTCGGGGAGGGGCTCGGCACCGGGCGGCGGAATCTTTTTTTCGACGCGGATGTAATTGGCTCGTTGACGGGCATATTCCGTCGCCGTCAGCTCCGAAACGGTCCCGTCGACAGCGGTGAGCATCTCTTGCCGGAACAACTGCTTTAAGAAGGGGATGCACCAACCGCAGCCCGTGCCGGCGCCGCCGCACTCGGAAAGCTGACTCGGGACACGGGGCAGCTCTCGACGCAAGTAGTTCACCAGCTTCCGCTTCGAGATCCGGAAGCAGAGGCAGACTTTGTCGTCCAAATCCATGGCCGCGAATCTCGAATGACTAATCGGGCACCCAACGGTAACTTGATTATCCGAAGGAACCGCCGAAGGGCACAAGGGGGATTCGCCGATGACCCACACGGTCTTACTCTGCGGACTGGGCCAAGTCGGTTGGCGGGTACTCGATTCTTTGAAGGCGACCCGTGCGAAAATCACCGTCATCGACTTGAAAGCCAAGGCCGACGATCCCCGCTTAGAAGGGGTGACCTTTTACCAAGGGGACTGCAAACGTTCCGACTTGCTCCAACGGGCCGGGGCCGCGACTGCCACGGGAATTTTGATCGTCACCAGCGACGATTTGTTGAACGTCTCCACGGCCATGCTCGTGCGGCGGATGAACCCGACAGCTCGCATCGTCGTGCGGATGTTCAATCAGAATCTCATTCAGCGGCTCGGCTCCGCCCTTCACAATACGGTGGCCCTCTCGGTGTCGGCGCTAACGGCGCCGCTCATGGCCCTCACGGCGGTCAGTGGGGAAGCTCTCGCGGCGTTCAACATCGGGGACACGGCCCAGCAAGTTGCCGAGGTGACCATTGATGTCGATTCGGCACTCGTCGGCGAACGGCTCGCGGACATCGCCGGGCGTTTCCGCGTTTTGGTGATTTCCCAAGACTCACCCTCGGACGCTCGGTTGTCGGCGACGGATCGGTTCGTAGTCTGCGGCGATCCGAAAGCCGTCGGGGAATTGCTCGCCCTGGCCTCGGGTACGTTCGCTTCCGGTGTCGAGTGGGCCGGCAAATTGCGCCGCTTCGCCCGGACCGCCCGACGAACCCTTAGCGAAATCGACTTCTCGATGAAGCTGGCCACGGCTGTTTTGTTCGGTGTGCTATTGGCGAGCTCGCTCGTGTTCCGCTTCGGCACGAACGCCGCGTGGGGCGATTCCATTTACAGTACGGTGTCGGTCGTGGCCACCGGGTCGGACTTGCGGGGCGATGGCCGTGCCGAGTGGGTGAAGATTTTCATCAGCGTGCTCAAACTGCTCGGGGCGGCCCTGATTGCTGGCTTCACCGCCATCTTCACCAACTATTTGTTGAAGGCCAAACTCGGCGGTGCTTTCGAAATGCGGCGCATCCCCGATGCGGGCCACGTCGTGGTTTGCGGTCTCGGGAACATCGGGTTCCGCTGTGTCGAGCACTTGCTGAAACTCGGGTGCCAAGTCGTGGTGATCGACCAGAAGGCCGACAACCCGTTCGTCGCCACGGTTCGGCGGATGGGGGTGGCCGTGCTGCTCGGCGACGCGACGGTTCATGAAGTTCTCAAGCAGGCCGGGGCGATCAAGGCCCGGGCCGTCATCGCGGCCACGTCGTCGGAATTGGCCAATCTCGAAATCGCGCTGCTCGTCCGCGAATTGAATACGGCCCAGCGGGTCATCGTCCGGCTCGCCGATCCCGAGTTCGCCCAAGCGATGCGCGACGCGGCCGAGCTGAAGTACGCGATGTCCACCCCCGCCTTGGCGGCGCCCGCGTTCGCCGCCGCACTGCTCGGGGATCGCGTGCAATCGATCTTCACGGTCGGATCGAAAACCATGGCCATTTGCGAAGTCGTCATCCAAGAGGGTGACGCTGATCTCGTCGATCACCCACTGCTGGCACTCACCATCGATTATCAATTCTTACCGCTCGGTATTGCGGGGCAGCCGACCTTCGCGGAGAGCGGCATACCGAAAAGCTACCGCATGAAAGTTGGGGATCATTTGACCGTCGCGGCAGAGTTGACCGATTTGGAACGACTCGTGCGCCGGGCCGCACCCGAGAAAGGGTATTCGGTACTGATCGATGATTTCCCGTTGACCGCGAGCGACGCCCTCGCACCGATCTTGCGTGCCAGCCGAAATTACAATGCCGAGGAAGCCCAAGCGATGCTGGCGACCAAGCGATTCGTCATCGGGGAAGGGTTGAGTCGGGGGCAGGCTGAAGAACTCTACACGCGGGTGATTCGGGAAAAGGCCAACGCGACCATCCTTCAACCCCACAACTGACCCCACTAGGAATCAAAACTCCAAGAATCGTTGCGACATCCCCAACAACGCCCGGCCGAATAACTTCGCTTTTTGAACTTTGCCGATGCGGGGACGGCTCGTCAGCACGTCGTACTGCTGTTTCTCGATTGCCCGTAACACCGCTTCGCCACCGAGCAAAAAGAGTTGCACATCGACAC
>JAYSYJ010000267.1:0-3363 GCA_043727675.1 Fimbriiglobus sp. | reverse complement strand
ACACATAGACTTAAGTCATTATAAACGTACCCCGGTGGTTCGCAGCGCAAACCTATAATCAACATAGCCTTATGGCTCAATACGTCAACACGGCCTAGCATGCGCGCTTTGTCGAACCTCCTCCGCGATCACAAAGCATATCCCACTCGTTATTGAATGCTACTGGCGGACTGATTCTTGTTGTTGACGAACGCCCGATAGAGGAGCACGTCGTAAGCGATCTTCAGTCCCCCGGCCAGGAAAAATGGCACGCTCATCCACGCGGCGCTGCCGACGAGCATGGTCGCTAGCACCGGCGAAATAGACGCCCCGACCGAACGGGCCACACCCGTGATTCCCGCCGCTGCCGAGCGTTCGTCGGGCCGCACGACGGCCATCGTGTAGGCTTGGCGAGTCGGCACGTCCATCTGCGAAATGCTGAACCTCAGCAGTAACACGGCGATGGCCAAGTACACATCGGGCATCAACGGCACGAGCATCAACAGCACATTCGACGGCAGGTGCGTGAAGATCATCGTGTTCAGCAAGCCGATGCGATGTGCGAGCCAACCGGCGGCGAGCGCCGACACACCGGCCAAGAGGTTGGCGAAGAGAAAAATCGTGCCGATGAGCGCCGGGTCGAGTTGGAACTTGAGGTGGAACCAGTACGCGATGAGGCTCTGGATCACGAATCCGCCACCGAGTGCATCCAGACCGAAGTAGAGAGAAAGCTTGAAGACGACTCTCCGCGATTCGTGCAGTCCGAGTACGGCTTTGGGTCGGGGGAGCGATTCGTCCCGGGTGGCTTCGACCGCCGCCGACAAGAGCGCGAAGCCGCCGATCATCGCCAAACCGATCCCGGCGTAAGCCAGCAACACCGGTCGAAATGCGGCGGCACCGTCGAGACCGCGGCGTTGGGATTCTTGGGCGATCAGTCCGCCGGCGAGCGCTCCGAGTGCGGTCGAGAAGGAGCCGACGAGGTTGTACCAAGCGAACACATCGGTTCGCCGGTCGTCGCGGACGATGTGGGCGAGCGCCGCCTGCTCGACGGAGAGAAACGGCCCGATCTCGTTTCCGCTGGGGCTGATGACCCCGATGGTCGCGGCGAGCAGGAGAAGAATGAAACTGTCGGTCAAGATAAATACGAGTCCCGCCAGAGCCATGAGGAGAGCACCGACCATGAGCGTGCGCCGTCGCCCGAAGCGATCCGCCGTCGTGGTGAGCCACAGGGAGATCACCGTGTCCCCGGCCAGCGTCAGCGAGAGCAGCAGTCCAACTTCCCACTCTTTCAGGCCGACTTCGATCAAGTACAGCACCAGCACGACCGAAAGCAGACCGTAGGCGAACATTCTCGAACAACGCGTGGCAAACAACAACCAGCCGTCCCGTGTCAACTTCCCGGCGAGCGTCATGGACATGCAACCCTACTTTTCAAAATGGATCCGGACGATGCGACGTGTTTCTCGACGGTTGATATTCTAGTTTTGTGTAGGAATGATGCCTCCACAGGTGACAGACGGTGCAACCGGGCCAGTCTCGCTAAGATCTACCGCGAACCGCGTCAATCGCACGTCCAACTTTGAGGCGGCTACCGTGAATGAACCTGAACGATCCCGCCGCTCCTTTTTGAAATCGTCCGCCGCGCTGGCTGCGATACCGCTTGCGGACGGCCTGCTCCGGGCTCAGCCGAAAGCGACCGAAAGGCAGCTGATGGCGTACGTGGGAACATTCAGCTCGCCACTCCGCGACGTGCTCCCGACACAAGTTGATCTGCCCCCTGGCAACGGTCGAGGCATTCACATCTTCCGCGTCGACCGTACCACCGGGGCACTCACAGCCGCCGGAGTTTACGAACTGGGGACAAGCCCGAGTTGCCTGGTGATCAACGCAGCCGGCACCCGACTCTACTCCGCCAACGAGACCGATCACGTCGGAAAAGACAAAGCGGGCACGGTCAACGCTTTCTCGATCGATCCAACCGACGGGAAGCTCCAGTTGCTCAACACCGTCGGTTCCGGCGGAGCAGGACCAACGTACGTGAGCCTCCATCCCTCCGGTAATTTCGCACTGGTGGCTAACTACTTCGGCGGTTCGATCGCGGTGCTGCCCATCTTGAAAGACGGACGGTTGAGTGATGCGACGGACACCAAGGTCGACGACGGCAAACTCGGGCCGACACAAGCGACCCATGCCCCGAAGGGAAGCTTCGCCATCAGCGGCCACGACCGCACCCACGCGCACATGATCCAAGCCGATCCGTCCGGCAAGTTCGTGCTGCACGTCGACCTCGGCTTGGACAAAATCTTCTCTTGGAAGTTCGACGCGAACAAGGGAACGCTGACCCCGAACGATCCGCCCGCCGTGACACTATCACCGGGCGATGGGCCCCGCCATATCCATTTCCACCCCAACGGTCGCTGGCTCTTTTCGATTCAGGAAGAAGGATCGACCGTGGTGCGATTCGATTACGAAGCCGGCGCGATGACCGCCAAGCAGACGATCTCCACGCTGCCGCCGGGGTTCGCCGGGAGCAACTTCTGCTCCGAGATCCTCGTCTCGGGCGACGGAAAGTTTGTCTACGCCGGCAACCGTCTGCACGACAGCATTGCGATCCTCTCGGTCGATAGCGTTGGTGGTATGAAGTACATCGGGGAGGAATGGACACGCGGTGATTACCCGCGGAGTTTCGCCTTCGATCCCACGGGTCAATTCCTCTACTGTTGCAACCAAAGGGGCGACAACGTCACAGTCTTCCGCGTGGATCGCACCACCGGGGGCCTCGCCTTCACAGGCCAATACACCCCGGTCGGCAACCCGTCGTGCATCGCCTTCGTCGAATTGAAAAAAGAGAGGTGACAAGCCAGGGAAATCGAAGAATATGAGCAGTCCAACCGAGTCGAGGATAAGCTTAATCGCCGCTCCGCCATCGTCGCGCCTATTCGAGATACGCCGAGCTTCAGTCCGCTGTCGTGGCGAACGGGAAATGTTGATGCCGATTCGTGTTTCAGCGAGTGCCCCCGCCAGGATTTGAACCTGGGACCCTCGGTTTAGGAAGAGGGCACTTGACCGATCCTACTTATTCTCCAAACACCTTAAATCATAGCACTTTGTACCTCCCGGCCCCTCCACTGTCAAGTTGCAAACGCCACGATCCCGCGCATGTAAACACAAGCAATCGTGACACATTTCGTGAAACGGCGGGCGTTTCATGAAATAACGTGAAACGGAAAACCGCAGCGATACCTGCCTCTTGGGCGACCCCGGGGCCCACTGAACCGGTCGCCTCTCGAACCGCTCCCCGGTGTCGCAGATGCCGTATGATTCCCCTGCCTCCGCGGTCGCCACAGGCATCATCCCGATTCCGCCAGGCCCAGCTTCGATCTC
>JAYSYJ010000266.1:0-10211 GCA_043727675.1 Fimbriiglobus sp. | reverse complement strand
GTGGCTGCACTAGTAGGGATTTAAAATGAACCACGCTGGAAAGTATGCTGGCAGGGGATTTTGGATTGCATCTACTCTCTCTGTCATTATATTTATAGGATTGTACATTCTACATCGTTCGCAAAATCCAAAAGTCCCTATTGATGCCACTGACCCTCCACTAGTAGTTTGGGTTCCACTGTTGCCGCTAGCACTTGGTCCTGTCTTGGGGGTCTTGTATTACTTGATTTTCAAATTTCATAATCGTGAATAAATTGATAGAAATCGACACTCTTACCTACAAATTCATTTTATGGAGAGGCAATTGAGCCTTTCCATAAACTTTCGAGACGGGCCGTTGAGGGGCGTTTGCGTGAGTAGTCGCTGTTTGGCTAACATTATTCCCTTGCTTCACCAATTGGAGTGCATATCGTGTTCGGTTACTCATGCCGTAAGTTTGTCATTTCTATTCTTTGCATTCTCTCATTGTTAGGTAGTGATGCATTATTGCGTTGACGAAACGTTTTACTTTGTTGGTACTGGTGCGGTGGTGGTTGGTTGAGTTATCGTCGGCATTGTGTTTTCGATAGGTTTCTTGTCAATGTAATACAGTCCGACGAAACAGGCGACGACGCTGCTTCCAAGCCAGCCCACCACAGCCAACGCGAATGTCCATAGTTTATCGATAAATTTATTCCGACGATCTTCTTTTTTCTGCTTGCTACCACGCTCGTCTTCTGCGGTCTTAATGTCTGTCCGTATTTTATCTTCCCTAATCCATTGCTCGTGTTTGTTTCTGTCTTCGCGTTCCATGTCCTTGATCCTGGACGCAGCCGCAATTTTAGCCACTTCAATAGATTGATACATAATCATATGCTCTTCGGGGTTCATGCATTCTTGGTATTGGGTGAACAGGCGGCACGGCCTATCGGATTTAATCACTTCTAAAAATGAATCACGACATTGTTGTGTGTTGTCTCGCGGCAGCGATTCGTATTCGGACATCAGCAACTTGCGGCGAAAGCAGTGGGGATGATTCGTCACGCCAACCATATCATGGCCACTCGGGCATGTACCCGTTTTTCGACTTTCGGTTGTTACCTCGTAGTGCGGTGACGTTTGTTCGCCGTGACGACGCCACGACAGGAAACCACAATCGACGCACCTGACTTTTGCGGGTACGGCTTCATTGCTCTCTTCCATCGTCACTCTCCAGTACGTTTGACCCCAGACTGTTCGATATGGTATCCTATTGGAATGAGTAAACCAGTGAACAAGCCCACTCTGCCAGACCCCAGCGTGACTGCCTTCGAGTTCATGCGGCGGCTCATTGTCCTTACTGAAGGCAAGCAGGAAGAAAAGCAGGAAGAAAAGACGCCCATTGAAGCGGAACTAAACAAGGTAGCCAACACGCTTAGCGAACCCAATAACAAGACTGAGAATACATGAGTCGCAAACTGTTTGTTTTTCTGTTGTCAGAACTGAAAACTATTCGATTCCTTTGCAAATCTAAAGGGTGCGGTGCCGCTTGTGAAGTGCCGATCAATCAAGTCGCTGGGATGTTCCGCGATCCGGTGTGCAAGAATTGTAATGCCCGGTTCTATCCAGTCACGGCGACGAACATCAACCCGCTCATCGTCCTAGCCAAAGCTATTGAAGATCTACAGCATATTTGTGTTGGCGTAGATGTCGAATTCGTATTGCCAGACAACGATAAGCCCGCGAAGTGACGCCTTCAACTCTCCTTGCGTGTGAATTCCGACGCGCTAAACTGGGGGTATGGACACTCTCACTTCTATCACTGTCACTTGTCCATCCTGTCAAGGCATTTCCCGCAAGTTCGGCACCAACCGGAACGATACTCAGCGGTTCCAATGCCTAGTTTGCAAGAAGACGTTTTCCGAGTCGAAACCGCTCGGCGTTATGCGACTGTCTCTCGATAAAGCGATTCTCTGCATTCAGTTGATTGTCGAAGGGAATAGTCTTCGTTCGACTACTCGCATCGCCTGCGTGAATCTCCGCACGGTAATCGACCTACTGGTGCTGATTGGTGAACGGTGTGAAACACTCTTGGAATCCCGTATCTGTGGCGTCCGAGTGGCCGACGTGGAATGCGATGAAATTTGGGGCTTTGTCGGGATGAAAGAGAAGACCCGACTCCGCAAGTACCCCGAGTTGGTGGACGCGGGCGATGCCTATTGTTTCACGGCTGTGGAACGGGAATCGAAGTTGATTCTCGCATGGCACCTAGGCGTCCGTACTCAGGAAAGTACCGCGTACTTCATGGACAAGTTGGCGGCAGCAACCAGCGGCAAGTTCCAAATCTCTACCGATGGGTTCCACCCCTACACTCAGGCAGTTCCTACAACCATCCCAACGGCGGACTTCGCCCAAATCATCAAGCAGTTCGCCACCAAGGCGGACGGTAAGGAATCCAAGTATAGCCCCGGCGAAGTGACTGGCACGGTCAAGGTGGCCCGGCACGGTTCACCCGACATTGCCCGAGTCTGCACGTCTCACGTCGAACGCCAGAACCTCACAATCCGTATGGGCAATCGACGGATGACACGGCTCACCAACGCCTTCTCGAAGAAGTGGGAAAACCACAACGCGGCGTTCGCATTGCAGTTCGCCTACTACAACTTCTGCCGCGTCCACACGACGATCAAGATGACTCCCGCCATGAAGGCCGGAATCGCCGATCATCCGTGGACTTTGGAGGAACTGGTGGTCAAATCCGCAGACGTGGCTCGGAAAGAGACGGCCTGATAGTGGTGCGACGAACAACGCCGTGGTATAATGAACAAAATAGTACAGTAGGACGGGAGGAATGGGACGTGAGCAACAGGAAAGGATACGACGCTTTGGCCGTGGCCAACTGGTTTCTGGATCGTGCCGCAAGCGACCCGGATCACAACGGCGTAGATCACCTAAAACTACAAAAGCTGATCTACATCGCCCACGGGTGGGATCTGGCTACCAGCGGCGCGCCTTTGATATTTCAGGACGTTCAGGCGTGGCCATATGGCCCTGTGATTCCGGCGGTGTATCACGAATTCAAACATTGCGGGAAACTGCCAATAGCAGATCGGGCGACGGTCTATACCCATGACGGCGAGCGTGTACCGGCCGGTGCCGAGTTCGATACGGCTACTTTGGCCGTATTAAATCGCGTGTGGGATAGTTATAAGGAATACAGTGGCATCGACTTGACCGGAATGACCCATAGTACCGGTACGCCGTGGCGAAACATATCTGACGGGAAGTCGAAAGATGACTATGCCGGAACCAACATCCCCAACGACGGCATCAAACAGTATTACGTCTCCCTCGGTAAGCAAAACCGGGCGAAAAACGCAGGATGATTTGGTGACGCTGGACGACGTAGCATCAGTGCCACCACCGCCTGAATCAAGAAAAGGCAATGAGAGACCTGCTGCAAAATTCGTCGCGCGGGCGTACATCCAGCTAAAGCCACCAACGGAAAGCCACAATCGTAGGCGACATGGCCAGATATTAAACTGGGTAAAAATGGCCGATCTTATCTTGCGAATACTACTTGCGCCATGTCTCTTTGTAGTTACATGCATTTGGTTTAATGTGGTGTTGGGCATCGTGAGTAACCAGCAAAAAGCCAACACTCAGCAATTGTCCGATCCCACCATGGTCGCACTTCTAGCCACAACTACCGGGAATGTGATCGGCCTCTTGTATGTCGTCATCAATTCGATATTTCCAAACAATAGCATTGCGGCAAAGAACGGATCAAACCCCTGATTTTCGAGCGATCAACGCAATAATGCATCACTACCCATTGTTACTTGTTAGCATACTTAGTTACAGCTACGGTCGAAATCAAACTCAACGTGCGACATATTCAGCAATCGACTCTTTTAACCAGGAATGGTTTATTGGTCACGCAAAGCTATTTAGAGCGGTCGACTACAAATTAGTCCAATCCGCTCGTTACGATGAATTCGATTGGAATGTGAGAGTGGCCCACTGGCTGAGAGACCGTTTAAGTTCCGCTCCAACAAACTCGAAAAGACCAAGCCTTCAACGCCCCCTCGTTGCCAATCTGAGGCTATTTGAACCGAGCTATTTTGTTGTAGCAGCATACATGAATAGGCGAGACTTTTCGGTGCGATACGTCGTCTACTCACTCAACCTGTTTGAATGGACTATAGAATCTGATATTTCTGGAAACTTCTGGAAAATAGATGATTTCTCGATTCTAGATGAAATTAAATAGTAACTCATGTTGGTCTAGTTCTCGGTGATTCGCGATACTTTCGGCAAACCTTTTGCTCAATCCTCCGATCTTCCCATGAGACCCCGAACAACGCCGACGGTGCCGAAGATCAACAGGACCAGTGGCCATTCGAAGAACCAGTTTCGCGAGATACAGTAAGCGGTCAGGCCGCCCCCGATGAGCATGAACGCCATGCCCCAGATCAAGCCGGGCGAGAATGCGATCCAGGGTCGGCGTCGTTCCTCCTCCGTTTCCCGCCGGGGCCGACGAGTTTTCTTAGTTTTCACAGGCTCGTCTCGTATTTGAAGGTCGCGGATAGGTTCAAAGTCATCCTTCGAAGTGCGGAACGCCACGTCTTCGGTTGCACAATCCGGCACTCCGGGCATTCGGTACGCTTCCCAACTGATTCGTCTTCCACTCCCAGCCATTTCCCAAACTCTCTGTCGAATCGGATCGCCCAAAGCCGGATACCACGATCGCGAGTGAGACCGGAAATGGTGCTTTCTTCGCGGGAGGTCATTTTAACCCTCGACGCAAGTCCTGATGCGGCATGGTCATTCCAGAAAGTTGGTCGCTTTCTGGGCAGGAAGTTACTTTCCAACGAAGGGTAAGGGGGTGGTGTCGGAAAGCACATTTCTCGACAAACGATTCACTGTTCGCGAGGATTCTGTTTTCATTTCAGGTCATCAATACCATAACTGTATGACGAAGTTCTTCGCTACCTGCGCTCGCGGTCTGGAAACGGTGCTCTTTCGGGAACTCGAAGGCATCGGGGCCGAGGCCATTGAAACCGGCCGCGGTGGCGTCTTCTTCTCCGGTGGCATCGTCGAACTGTACAAAGCGAATCTCTGGCTTCGGACGGCCGTGCGCGTGTTGCGGCCGGTGTTCGATGGCCCGGTCTTCAGCACCGACGAACTGTACGACGCTGTCCGCACCATCAATTGGGCCGACTATCTCACACCGAACCATACGCTCGCCGTCGATTGCAACGTCCGCGATTCCAATATCACCCACTCGCAATACGCCAGTCGCCGGGTGAAGGATGCGATCTGCGACCAGTTCCGCGAGACCACGGGCGTGAGGCCGAGCGTCGACACCGAACGGCCGATGCTCGGGCTGAATTTGCACGTCTCGAAGAACCGTGCCATTCTCAGCCTCGACAGCTCGTGGGACAGCTTGCACAAACGCGGTTACCGGCCGATCCAAACGCGGGCCCCGTTGAACGAATCGCTCGCCGCCGGGTTGCTGCTGCACCTCGGATACGACGGCACATTCCCGCTCGTCGATTGGATGTGCGGGTCGGGAACGTTCCTCGTGGAAGGGGCGTGGATCGCCATGCGTCGACCACCCGGCCTCACCCGCAAGTGGTTCAGCTTCTTCGGTGGCCTCGACTTCGATAAAAGCTTGTGGGGCGACATCCGCGACACGGCCCGCGAAGAAGTGGCGACCACGCTGGCCTTCCCGCCACGCGGCTCTGACGTGCGCGGCGACGCCGTGGAGTTGGCCCAGCACAACGCCAAAGGGGCGGGCATCGGCCATCTGGTGACCGTTAAGAAGTTGGAGCTCGCCGACGCCAAGCCGCTTCCGGGGGAACCACCCGGCATTGTCATTTGCAATCCGCCGTACGGGGAACGGCTCGGCGATGAGGACGAATGGATTCCGCTGCACCGCAAGATGGGCGCCGCCTTCGCCGAGAACTGGCCCGGCTGGCGCTTGGCTCTCTTCACCGCCAGCGACAAACTCGCCAAACAATTGAAACTCAAAGTGGTTCGCACCACGCATTTCTACAACGGGAGTCTCCCGTGCAAACTGTGGGAATTTGTCTGATCACTTGCCGATCTGCAACACCAGATCAGCTTGGCCCCCGTCCGGGATGGTGATTTGCCAAGGCGTCTCGTTGGGGTTGCGGTACTTGCTGGGTACACCACCCATTTTTCCGGCTTGATCGGGGGCTGTAACTCCGCCGGCCGTGCCATCCGCAGCGGCCCGGGACGGTTCCGCGAGCGTCACATGATACTTCCCCGGCACCAGCTTCAAGGTGAACTTTCCCTGGGCATCCGTGCCCGATGAACTGTTCTTTTGGTCGCGCTCTTGCGGATTGAAACTGACCACTTTCATGGCGAGCGGCTTCCCGCCGGCATCGAGCATTTGTCCGGACACGGTGACCGGGTTCCGCGACGCGGGCTGACTGCTGCATCCGATCAAAATGATCGCGCCGACAAAGGGGAGAAACCGCAGCATCACCAATCCCCCGCGATCGTCAGGCCGTCGTTCGGGAGCATCAATCGCGTCCAGGTTTCTTGGGACACTCCACTCCGGATGAATCGAGTCGAGCCGTCGGCCAGGCAAACATTCATGCCACCGGTATGGCCAGATTGTGCCCGCCAGTTCATGCAATCGGCCGTCGCGGGGTGCGTTTGAAACAGGTCGGTATTCGCCTGCTGGTACCAGTTCAGCCCGAAATTGTGGTAGTACCACGAATACAACGCGATGCGGCTGAGGCGGTCGCAGTTCTGGTACGCTTCGCCGAAAGCGATGGTGTTGGAAGTGCCATCTGTGATGTGCAGGGTCTGCATCGGGCCGGACCAAATTCCATACTCGGGCTGCTTGGCGAAGCAGTTGTAGTTGGCCACGTAATTGGTGCCGCCCCAGTAGCGGTCGTTGAGTAGCCCGTTCGTCGTGGCCGACGGATCCGACTTGCACTGGAGCACTTTGTAAGTGGCATCGTGAATCCCATCGATCCAGATCCCGTTGGGCACCCACGTTCCACCGCCACCCCAGGTACCGGGTTGGTAGCAGTAGGTGTAGCCGTTGTATTCTTCGCAATAAATACCGGTGCCCCCGTTGTAGGTTGGGGGAGGCGACTGCACCGCTTCGTTCATACCGGATTGTTGAATTTGATTGACCGTCTTAAGGTAGACGTTGTCTTGCTCGACGTAGGGCAGCAAGTGCGCGAACCAGCCGCCGTACAGTTTCTTGCGATTTTCCGCAGGGTACCAGGGATAGGTCGGGGTACTTTGCACACCGAAGTAGACCGGCCACGTCTCTTGGTTAGCCGCAGCGTGCCCGTGAACAGCGAGGCCCAATTGTTTCATGTTGTTCTGGCAACTCGCTTTGGCCGCCGCTTCACGCACTTTCTGCACGGCTGGCAGCAGCAGCCCCACGAGCAACGCAATAATGGCGATGACGACCAGCAGCTCGACCAGGGTGAATCCGAAACGACGACGCAATGGCAGGGTCATGGGAGAAACCTCTGCTAACAGGTGTGGAGATGAAGTTAAGACTTTGCGCTGCACGAAGAACCGTGTCAAGAGATTTCTGGTTCAACCATCTCGGCCGAGGAGAAAGCGACCGGGGTCGACTTGCGTCCGCAGTAAATGCAGTTCGTGGGGAGTCGGTGCCAGGGTTTCTTCGAGTTGCTCGGCGATGGCTAACGCGAAGCCGGTCGCGTTCTGCACATCCGCGCGGGTTTTGCCGGGATGCAGCGATCGGAGTCGCATCCGTTTCGTGTCAGGGTCGAAATCGCACACGCACAGATCGGTGATGACGCGGTCGGGGCCGGTCTTGGCGGGCAAGCCGGCGGCTTCGCGTGCTCCTGGCCCAGTTAAGTAACCCGGTGTCGTCAGGAAGTCGAGTTTCGGCACGAACTTCTTCGAATCGTGCTTCATCACGATGAGCGTCTTCCAACAGAAACTCGCCAAGTCGTTGGCACCACCGCTGCCGGGGAGTCGCACCTTCGGCCTGTGGTAGTCGGTGCCAATCATCGTCGAGTTCAAATTGCCGTACGGGTCGATCTGAGCGCCGCTGAGGAAGGTCGCATCGATCAGGCCACGCTGACAGAACTGCATGACGTCCGCCATCGATGTCGCCATCACGGCTTTGTGGAAGGTGGTGCTGTCGCCGACACTGACCGGCATGGTCGGCAGCAACGGGGCGACGCCCCCAGCCTCGAAGACGATGATCAAGTTCGGGGCATGCGTTCGCTGGGCCAACATGGCGGCGGCGCACGGCAAGCCAGTGCCGACGGCAACCGTGGTGCCATCGTGCAGCTCATGGGCCGCCGCGGCGATCATCAACTCGGTGGGAGTGTAGTCGGGCATAACAAGAAGTGTAACGTGCCGACAACCGCAGGGCACGACTTTTACCAGTCGTGGCCCTGCCGATCGGCCGGCGGGAGTTCCAGCGGCCAAAACTGCTAGGCCTTCTCGCCGATCATGTCCCAGCCTTTGCGGTACTCGGTCTTGATGTACTGCATCGCTTTGTCGTTGCCCGTGACCTTGAAATTCGGGCCGTCCCACTGGAAGCCTTTGCCGCTACGGATGGCCACGTTGCCGAGCAAAAACGCTTCGGTGAGCATGGCCGAGTAGTCGAAGTTCGACAGGGCCAGCGTCGGTTTGTTCGCCTTGATCGCATCGACCCATTCGCGTTTTTGACCGGGGTCGCCTCCGCCGTTGACCGCGAGCGTTTCGGGCTTGGTGGTGTTCTTCCCTTCGAGGAGTTCGCCGGGGGTGATGAAGAACTTGGCACCGTAGTCGTCCGGGCTGTACAAAATTCCTTTTTCGCCGACGAGGATCGAGCCGCTGTCGACCAGCTTCTGCCCGGCTTTGAGCACTTTATCGATCAAATCTTGAGGCGGGAGGACTTTCTTGCCGTCGCGTTTGCCTTCATACCAATGCAGTGTCGCGGCGTCCAATTTCTCGCGCTCGGGGAACTGCATCGTGACGTGGGCCCAGCTCGGGCACGTTTCCTCGTTGACATCGCCCGCTTCGGCGCTGACCATCGTCGGACTTCCGAACTTGAGCGCCATGAAGGCCATGTTGGCCGTGTGACACGCCATGTCGCCAATGGCCCCGGTGCCAAAGTCCCACCAGCCGCGCCAAGCGAATGGGTGATAACCTTTGGCGTAAACGCGATCTGGAGCACCCCCGAGGAATTCGTCCCAGTGGACACTGGCCGGAACGTCCGACTTCGTCAGACGTTTGGTGACACCGGGAGCTTGCGGCCAGATCGGCCGGTTCGTCCAAACGTGGACTTCCTTGATCTGCCCGATGACACCACCTTGGATCAATTCCACCGCGCGGCGCAGGCCGTTCTCCGTCGTCCCTTGGTTCCCCATCTGGGTACACACTTTGTACTTCCGGGCCGTTTCCATCATCACCCGGGCTTCGAAGACCGTGTGCGTCAGCGGCTTCTGCACGTAGACGTGTTTCCCGGCGCGCATGGCGGGCACCGCGGCCGATGCGTGCATGTGATCGGGGCCGCTGATCGTGATGGCGTCAATCGACTTCATCGTCGCGGTGTCGTCGAAGAGCTTGCGGAAGTCGAAGAAGGTTTTCGCCTTCGGCCACTTCTTGGCTGCACCACCCAGGAATTTGTCATCTTCATCGATATCGACGAGCGCGACGACATCGCCGAATTGTCCAGCGTGTTCGATGTCGCTGCGGCCCTTCCCGCCGACGCCGATGCCCGCGAAATTGAGCTTGCCGTTCGAACCAACGGCCTTCACCACGGAGAACGATGGGCCGGAGAAAAAGTAGCCGAGACCAGCGGCCGCCCCCAATTGGAGTACTTGCCGACGTTGCAACTGCTTGGCCATGAGAGAAAGCTCCTAAAAACGGGGGGAGAAGCGGTGGGCGACAACGGAATCCGGTTGTCGGAAAGACAGTGTAGACGGGAACGAGCATCGGTGCAATCACGAAGCCGAGTGTACCTCGGCCCACACTTCTGCGCTTCCTGGCATGGCCTCACCAATCGCCGAGCACTTCGCCGCGGTTGGGGGTGAAGGCGCCCCAGAAGATTTTGGAATTGATCGTCGGCGAGATGATGCGGACGCTGCCGTCACCAAGTGCCACGGGTAATCCGGCACTGAACGGAGTTTGGGGGTAACCGTTCACCACTTTTTGGAAATCGATGATCAAACTGCCCGAAATTGGCCAATGTGTGCCATTTGTGCGTGGTGAAAAAGGCACGTTTCGAACGC
>JAYSYJ010000265.1:0-10218 GCA_043727675.1 Fimbriiglobus sp. | reverse complement strand
ACTTTTACCAAGGCTGGACGGGGCGGGCCAACCGCGGCGTGTTGGCCCTCGCAGCCTGGGGCAAAGGCGTGTTTGCCGGGTTGTTGTTGGCCGAATCTGCGTCGGGCGAGGTGCTTCCGTTCGCGGGCGTCGCGGCCGTACCGGATCTGGCGTTGGCGGTCGTGTTCGCCGTGTGGCTGTGGCGGTCATCGGGGCGACCCAGCCACGCCGAATCAGGCGGTGCAGCAGACGGCGGGGTATGATTCGTTTTTCGTGACCACAATTCGCCGGTGCCCCACAGTGGCTGAGCGGGGTCGTTAAGCGGAATGCCGACAGGTGGCTGAGAAATTAAGGTGGCGAGGGGTTGACGGAGAGGTTATGTTCATGGGAGCAATCGAGTGCTTCACTCGGGTTTGCGGGGCGAGATAACCGAGACGGTGATCCTGGTGGGGAGCTTTTCCCCCGGTTCGGTCGTCATTCTGCCTAACCCACTCGCGTTGCACCAACTTCGCCCAAAGCCGCGAAGATTGGTGAACGCTACGTTCGGCCTTCATCTGGAGCGGCGTATGTTCAGACAACAATACGTGAGGCGGGCTAGGCTGGTGCTGCTACTGCTGGCAACCGGGGTAATGGGCTGTCAGCGGAACCAGCCCCCATTGCCTCCCTCGTCGCCCAGCTCCACGGAGGGGACACAATCTCGCGAGGACGCGTTCTGGGTATCCGGCTGGACCTATTACCTCCGACCCATCAAGTCGGGAGCGCCGACCGACGCTGACAAAGGCAAGGAGGTCTGGCGAGACCTGTTCCCGGGGATGGCCAAGGACGCTAAGACTCGCGAACTGCTCACGCGACTGCACGGCGGCTGGCCCACGGAACTCGTCGTCATTGATGCCGAGCACACCAAGGACCAAGCTGCCTTCAAGGCCATGCCACCCGAGGGGGTCGCCGTTGTCCTGCGCGTCGCCGACCTCAACCGTAAGGATGTGAAGACGAACGCCGGCCCCGTTCCATTCCGGGAGATCACCTACGGCCGCGTGATCCGGATCAAAGACGCAGTGATAGCCGAATTGCCGCTCGGGAAGAAGGAACCACTTCCTGAAGAGGGCTTGAGCCTGGCAATCGAAGACTATGTCCTTCGGCATGCACCCGGTTGGGTCGGGCGTTGGGGCACAGGCCCTGGGACGAGTTTCGACGATGACCAGCGGTTGGGCCACAGCGCGGATGAGGCGAAGCTGCCTGTCGGCGTGGAGGATCAGCGTCGCGAGTTGGACCAAAAGATCAAGAACTACACGGACAACGCAGTGGCCTATTATGGTGCACCGCGCAAGTAGTAGTCAGCGGAGGGCCGAACAAGGCGATGCAGGGGACCGGTGGGGTCACTGTAATTTGGTGGCTCAGTGCGTCCGCCGCCGGCCCCTGAGCTGGATTGTTCGAAGGTAGGAGGGCTAAGCGATGTGCATGGTGGTCTACGTCGCGTCCGACTACGCCTTGCCCACTTCGACTTGGGACCAAGCCCGGCCGCAGTTCTACGTCGAGGAGGTGGCCGACCGTGACGCGCCAGTTCGCCGGCACTTCTCCCAGCCATGTGTCTACTACGCCGGGTCGCACGAGGGCTGTGGGTGTGGGTTCCAGTACGGCGAGTACGAGCCCGAGGAGGACGACGACGATGACCCGTCCGCCAACCAGGACTCGCGGCGGCGGCTGGCCGAGTTCTTGTCCATTGCCCTCCAGCATCAGCCTGCGGTCGAGGTCTTCGCGTGTTGGAGCGGGGACGAGGCGGTACCGCCCGAGCATCGCGGGCGGTTGCGACCGGAGGACCTGCTTAGGGAGCGCACCTTCTTCCGAGAGCGTGAGCTGCTGGTGGTGTCCGAGCAAGACGTCGAACCAGACGCTGCAGGGGACGGCAATAAGTAAGTTGTCTCTGCACTTGGCATTGGTACAACCGCCGCTGCGGAGCTTGGTCGCTCGGCGGAGGGCTCTGGATGAATGAAGCGTACTTCTGGGTGAGCCTGGAGCTCCGCCTATGCCGCGAGTTCGCTGGCCTGCCGGAACGCCGCTACCAGTACTTCTGGTGCGACGGCTTCATCCCGCAGGCGTACACGCTCGACGGCCCTTCGCCTCGGATCACTGGCCGGTGTTGGATCTGCAACGGCCCAGCGCAGGCCGAGTGGGACTTCGCCCTGCTTCTGCCAAGCCCGGTCGGCTCACGGGAAGTGATCGATTGGGCGGCACTCCACCCAGCCGAGAATGTCACCCATTGGATGTCGTTCGACGAGGGCCGCCGGTACATCGAGATCGAGCCGACTGTCGCGGTGCCCGACCTCCGCTGATGCCAAGTGCCGAACCAGGCGCTGCAGGGAACCGACGGGATCACTCCAATTTGGTTGCTCAGTGCGCCCGCTGCCGGCCCCTGAGCGGGGTCGTTCGGCGGCAGGAGGGCGCGCGGTGGGCCTATTCGACTGGTTTCGATCGAAGCCCGAATGCCCGGTCGATCCCGCCACCCGCGAGTGGGTCGATGACCGCTGGGCATGGCTTGAGGGCCAGTTCGGCGTCGAGCGGATTCGGAAGTGCTCGGTCATCCTCCCTCGACCCGAGTTCTTCCCGGACGCTTATGGCGGAACCGAGGCGGGCGCCCGGCAGGTACTCAACCGAGTGTGCGGGTACATGGATCTCGACCCGGCTTGCATTGTGATGTCCCTGTACGACGATCAAGGGCCGGTCGCCGGCCACCCGATGTTTGGCGGCCAGTGGCAGGGGACGGCCGGGCTATACCACCCGGAGGACGGCAAGTTCCGGGTCTGGGTCGAGGCGGCCAACTTGCACGACCCTCTGGCGATGGTGGCGACGATGGCCCATGAGCTGGGCCACGTCCACCTGCTCGGGCACGGACGGATCTCGGGTGAGGCCGAGGACCACGAGCCGCTGACCGACCTGTTGACCGTGTACTTCGGGCTTGGGGCGATCACCGCCAACTCGGTCATCCGGGAGCAGTCCTGGCACGAAGGCAACTACTCGGGATGGAAGATTGGCCGGCGGGGCTACCTGACCATGCCGATTTATGGATACGCCTTGGCCCGGTTCGCCCGGATCCGGGACGAGGACGGAACCTGCTGGTCACGGGAGCTACGTCCCGACGTGCGGGTGGCGTTTAGGCAGGCGATGCACTTCCTCTCAGCCGAGGTGGCTGGGCCGACAGGTGGTAGTGCCTAACCAAACGCTGCAGCACATGACTCAATAGCTTTGGCTGAGCGATACATTACTCGCGTTAGCACTAATAAATCCGATACGGAGCCGCGACGATGACACCCGACGAATTGACGCGGCGAGCGTTCCTGGGCTGCGGCGTGGCGGTCGGTGCCGGTTTGTCGCTCCCCTTCAGCCGGGGCGAATCTCCGGCACCGGAGTTAGCGCGAGCACTTGAAACGCTCGAACCCTATTTCACAGAGCCGGCGAAATTCGAAGACGTTTCGCGCGGCACGCCCCTGCCGCACAAACTGTCCGCCGACAAGAAACGCGAAGTCGGGATGCACCGCGACACGTGGAAACTCGAAGTCATTTCCGACCCCGATCACCCCGCCACGCTCGGCAAGCCGCTGTTGAAGAAAGACAACACTGCCCTCGATTTCGCGGCGCTGCTCGAACTCGGCAAGACTCGCTCCGTGCGCTTCGCCAAGGTGATGACCTGCCTGAACATGGGCTGCCCGCTCGGTATGGGCATTTGGGAAGGCGTACCGCTCCGCGATATCGTTTGGTTGGCGCAACCGAAGGCGAATCTCCGGCGGATTGTGTACCACGGCTACCACAATGACGACCCGAAACAGATCTTCAAAAGTTCGCTCGCGGCCGGGCGGGTTCTCGAAGATCCGGACGACGCTCCGCCGGTGATCCTCTGCTACAAACTCAACGGCGAATACCTCTCGAGCGAACGCGGCGGCCCCGTGCGGATCGTGGTGCCGGAGGCCTACGGATTCAAGTCGGTGAAGTGGCTGACCACGGTGACGCTGAGCAATATCGCGCACGCGAACGACACTTACGCCGAGGGGAACAACGACCTCGACAGCCCGCTGAAGACGTTCGCCGCGACACTGCATGTCCCCGAAGCGATCAAGCCGAACGAACCGATCCCACTGACGGGCTACGCCCAAGTTGGCATCTCGGGGCTTTCCAAAGTGCAGGTTTGGATTCACCCGAACGGCAAAGCATGGCCGACGGACGACCCGTACTTCGCGAAGGCACCGTGGATGGATGCCACGATCCTCGGACCGCCGAAATTGTGGGGCGGCAAACTACCGGACGGCGCCATTCCGAAAGAGACCGTCGGCTTTAACGCGGAAGGCCAACCGAAGACGTGGCCGATGAAGTTGGCCAAAGCCCACTGGGCGGTACTCCACCCCGGCCTCCCGGAGGGAGAATACACACTCCGCTGCCGGACGATCGACGCGAAAAAGCAGGCCCAGCCAATGCCGCGACCGTTCAAGAAATCGGGCCGCTGCGATATCGAAGAAGTGAAGATCCAGGTGAAGGTTTGAGAGGACTTTTCGGGGCACCGAACACTCCCGCTGTACCCTTGAAAACAGAGACGGTTGACCGCATGGATGGTTGCGGCTAAATTAGGAATTCGACTTGTTTTCTTCCTGCACACCGAGTCGCGCACCACCGCGCGTTCATTTCATGAGTCGATTACTCACTCGGAATTCAAGCCAATTGTTCGTGGCCATAGTGTTCTGGGTTGCCTTCAGCTCGGAGCTATTGGCCGACGAAAACAAGTCCGTGTCATTCGTGGCCGAGCACTGCGTCCGTTGCCACGATGCGGACACGAAAAAGGGCAACCTCGACCTGACAATTCTCAAGCCAACCTTCGGCGATGCGACACAGTTCGCGGAATGGGTCAAGGCCTTCGATCGCACCAACAACTATCCGCTCCCGAACCTGTTCGTCTCCGTCCTGCAACGCCTCGGTATCGAAGTCGATAAGTTCGCCAGCAGCACCGGCACCCTGCGCGGGCTGGAGCAGGTCTGAGCCGCTTGTTAACACGACGCTGATTCGCGGCTTCGGTGGATCACTTCGTGAAAGTCACTCGGAGTTACTGGCCGAGCCTGTCACGACACGGCGGACGTACCGCAGACAAATAACGACTTGGAGCAACTCTTCGGATCCCGTGATGCCGCTTGAGACGATAGGGTCGGATGGATGACAAGAATACATCGGATTGTTCTCGCACCCCCGATGGACAACTTTGACTTTATTTATAAATATTCATTTACTTTTACTGCCGTACAGGTCATCAAATCCTGCAACCATAGGAGTTGCCCAGCGTGACTACCACGAAAGTTCGCTGGCGGCGTGGGGCGTTCACGATCATTGAGCTGCTGGTCGTAATCGCGATTATCGCCATCCTCATCGGTCTGTTGCTACCGGCTGTCCAGAAGGTTCGGGAGGCAGCGGCCCGGACCCAGTGCGTGAATAACTTGAAACAGATCGGGTTGGCGATGCACAATTACCACGACACCCAAAGCGCGTTCCCGGTCGGCTATTACGACGCGACCCCGTGGCCAGGGTTGGACAACGGCCCGGGATGGGGTTGGTCCGCTTACCTGCTGCCTTACCTGGAACAGGACAACCTTTATAAGAAGATCAACTTCGCCCTCGACGTGGGTGACCCGATGAACGCGGCGGCTCGGGGAACGACAATCAAGGGGCTGCTCTGCCCGTCTGACCCCCGGACTGTCGCTAACTACACTGTCAATGACGGCGGCTCCAAAAACTGGGAAGTCGCCATGTCGAACTACGTGGCCTGCAACGGGAACGAGGGCGTCAATGATTTCACCACCCCCGACCACACGGGGCCTTTCCTCCGGGCTATCAAAGGACATCGCACGGCGGACATCTCCGACGGCCTGAGTAGTACGATGTTCGTGGCCGACCGCACATCCAAACTGTCTTACTGTAGCTGGGTTGGTGGCCCGACTGGGGGGCTGAATCCGTTCCTTCTGGAACCTGGGAACTATGGGGCCGAGGTGACATTCGTGATGTACCACGCCGGCATGACCGGCCCGAACACGTCCGGAGTGTTCGACGCCGATTCGACTTCTAGCCCGCACCTGGCAGGTGTTCCGACCCTGTTCGGGGACGGCGGCGTGCGGTTCATCAGCAACGGTATCGACATCCCGACATGGATGGCACTCGCAACCCGCTCCGGCGGCGAGGTGATCAGTGGCAGCTATTAACCCCAGATCGCGCAGGCTGGGCTGGGCCGGGCACCGGGCTTGGGTTCTGCTCGTCGCCGCCGCATCGGTGTTACACGGCGGCTGCGGGTCGGAGAACAAACCAATTGGCGAACCGCACCACGTCGGCGGCAAAGTGAACACCGCCGACTTGTCGAAAAACCCCGCCGCCTACCGCGGCAAGGCGTTGACTTTGAAACTTCAGGTGGCAGAACCCCTCGATGCCGCGAAGGGCGAGACGCTGCAATCCTGCGTCGGCAAGGTCGCCAAGTTTACGTGCGACGGTACGGGCGGTGTACGGTTTGAGATTCTGATCCGATTGCCCGACGGCCTGAAAGTTCCGGCAGTCGGGTTAGGTAGCGACGTGTTCGTGAATTTCGTCTGCACGCGCGGGCGGCTCCGCGAAGGGAATGACGCCCGCGCGGTCGATCTCCCCTGACCGGGCGGTACGTTCATGCGGTTCGGCGTCCCACCTGACGGTGATTTCTTCCAAAAACCTTATCTCAAACGGGTGGCATGAGGGGTGCAACACTCGCTTTGCGGAGTCACACGGCGGTGTGTGTGGTTCTCCTCCGAAAGGGGATTCGAGGTGGTCGCGCAGCGTCGGGCCGTCGTCGCGGAGCGTCCAAGCGATCAATGGCAGCATCGCCTCCGCGTTCCCTTCGTCCCAGAATTTCTCGGTCCCTTTCACCCGCGCGTGGAACTCCTTGATCTGCGATTCGATCAGGCTGCTCGTGCAAGGCAACCCATCCCGCCGGTACCGCGGATAATCGACTTTGTCGGCGTGATCGCTCAGGTAGTGGGCGGCGTCCCGCACCGGCCACAGCGGGTGCTCCTTCGGCACGTCGCTTTCCCCCGCCACTTCCGCAGCCGGGCGAGTTCCTCGGCCACGGCCGCGGCCCGGCCAGACGTCGCGGATCCACGGACGTCCGAGTGTCACCGAACCCAACAGCGCCCCCGAAAAGTACACCGCGACCAAAACAACCCTGCTGAAACTGACCGTCGCCGAAGGCGAGAAGAACGAATTGAAGATCGAACTGGTGGAGTGAAACTTCAGTGTCTGGATAGCCGTAGAACGGAAGTTCACCGCTTTGCCAACGCTTGCAAAATCTCGATTCCCCGGTGCAAGGTCTCGTCGGATGCGGCGTAGCTGATGCGGAAGTGGGTGTCGCGGGCGCTGAAGACACCACCGGGGATCATGAGCAGGTTCCGCTGGACGGCCGCCGTCACGAACTCGGTGCCAGTTCCCCACGGTGCCTTCGGGTAGAGGTAGAACGCCCCACCGGGCACCGCAAATTCGTAGTGGCCCTTCAGCCCGGCTACCAGCAAATCTCGTTTGCGTTTGTAATCCGCAACGATGCCGGTCACGTCGTAGTCGCACGCGGCGAGACCGGCGTACTGGACGATACTCGGGGCGCACACGAACGTGCTCTGTTGCAACTTCATCATCTCGTCGATCAACCCTTTCGGGCCGTGGGCGAAGCCGAGTCGCCACCCGGTCATCCCGTATGTTTTGCCGAACCCTTCGATCACCAGTACCGAGTCGTCGAATTCGGCCGGACTGCGCGGCGGACTGTCGTAATGGAACGCTTTGTAGATTTCATCGCTGACCACCAAGATGCCCCGACTGCGGGCGAATTCCGCGATCCGCCGCATCGCATCCGGTGTCATGATCGTCCCGGTCGGGTTCGACGGGCTGCAGAGCAAAATCATTTTCGTTTTGGACGTGCAAGCCGCGATGAACGCTTCCGGATCGATCCCGAAGCTCGGGGCCGTGTCCACGCCGACGAACGTCCCCCCGGCGAGGGCCACCATATTCGGGTACATCACGAAGTACGGGTCGGCCGCGACGACTTCATCACCGGGGTTCACGGTCGCCAAAATGGCGAGCATCAAGCCGCCGCTGGTGCCGCTGGTGACCAGCAGATCGCGGTCGGGGTGCGCGAACGTTTTCCGAACATCGGTCAACAACCGCTCGCGCAGTTCGGGGATCCCCTGCGTGAGTGTGTAGCCGTTCTTGTTGGAATCGATGGCGACCTTCGCCGCCAGTTTGATCGACTCGGGCACGTCGAAGTGCGGCTGACCGATGCTGAGATTCACAGGCGACTTAAGTGATCGGGCCAACTCGAAGACTTTGCGAATTCCAGAGATTTCCACCGCCTTCGAGCGTTCCGAAATCCAATGCGACACGTTCATAGATCCACCCAAGCATTCGAGAGAGCCACCGCAGAATCACGGTGAAGTTGAGAATAGGAAGCAAGGTGGCACACCGGTAGTGCGATAGAAAAGTACGATGAGTGCGAGGCACCACCCGATTGGCGAGGTCTGTTATTTTTTAATTGGAATGGCTACGATCCGAAAACCAACTTCGGAATCAGGGGAATCAGGATTGTATTGCCTTCGGGAAGACAGCGTACAAAAGCCTGCTGAAGAGCACCAGCAACCTCCGCGTGTGATGCACTTCGATTTTTCAGTGGTACTCGAATTCTCACACCACTGCCAGACGTTTCCGCTCATGTCGCATAAGCCCCACGGATGATGGGCTTGTTTTTCATATGTACCGACTGGTGTGATCCGTTTCAGAAATGGGCCTCTTTCATCAGTCCCAATGGGGTCTTCGCCATTGCAATTTCCTTGAGTGCCATTCAGTTCGTTACCCCAATAATAGATTTGGTGCTTTTTAGATCCTCCGCGATCTGCAAACTCCCATTGATTTTCAGTTGGCAATGCAAATTTGACCTCCGTTGCAAATGTAGCTCTGGAATCTTTACTCAGATTCAATTTGTCTACAAACGACTGAGCCTCTCCCCATGAAACGGACTCGACTGGAAATTGCGATGTGTCAATACCTTTAACCAAAGGTGCGCTACGACCGGTGCTTGAGAACCGGCACTCTAATTTCTTTGCAACGCCCAGAGCGTTCCATTGCGTTTGTGTAATGGTGTATTTAGCTAACCAGAAACCAGTACTCGTATGTTTCTTACGAATCTCCTGGCTGGTCGAAGTTAGTTCTTTCGTTTCAGCATCGAGCCCTATGCTCTTGCAAATAGCTTGACGTTCTTCCTTTGTTGACCCCAATTGCTCTGTACCAGGAGGGATCCAACAAAAGACGATCGTAGTAGTTTCGTCGATTGAGTACTCTTTGGTCTCTCCACCTACGAGTTCTTTAACGGGTTGCTTCTCTTCGAACGCAATTCCAGAATGAGCTATTGAAATTGAAGTCAGAAGTATAGCGATGAGTTTACACACCGTTTTTTGTAACATTATATTCTAGTCCAATATTGAAATCTTGAAAAAAAACCACTCTGTGCCCAAAACATAATCAGAAAACTCCTCGTAACCGTTCACCGCTTTTTGGAAATCGGTGATCAAACTGCCCGAAATTGGCCAATGTGTGCCATTTGTGCTTGTTAAAGAAGGCTAATTTTGAACTCAAGTTCTTGCCGATCACGGTGGCTAAGGTCAATTCAGGCTAATTTCCAACAGGAGGTGAAGGGTTACGAATTCTTTTCAGTCGTTAGATCTGCCATTTAGCTGAGTATTTTGCAGCAAATTCTTCACAATGAACAATTGATGCGTTCTGAATCAAGACCAGTTTTAATTCTAGTTGCCACAACAGTTAGATGTTTAAGTAACATTCGCTGATTACAAAGACTAGCAAGAATCAACCATTTAGCCAAGTATAATTCAGCACAGTTGATGTGTACGCAACAATAGCCAACTTCTACACGGCATGCAAGTGGGCCTTTGACTACGTAGAAGTTATGGGGTTGTATTTCAGAGGAATCCTTTTTCAACGATACTATTGTGTAGCCATATTTGTGTAGAATATCAATTATTAATTGGCCTGAAACTGGGATATCTAAATTAATCAGGTATGGAGACATAGCAATACCAAAGGATGTGTTAGCTAATTTTAACCATTCACCACTTTTTATAGGTCGGTGATCAAACTGCCCGAAATTGGCCAATTCGTGCGTGGTGAAAAAAGGCCAGTTTCGAACATAAATTCTTG
>JAYSYJ010000264.1:0-10230 GCA_043727675.1 Fimbriiglobus sp. | reverse complement strand
AACGGGCACATCGGTACGGCATTCCCGTCTACTACTTCGTACCGCCGCAGCTATGGGCCTGGGCCGGCTGGCGTGTGAAGAAAGTCCGCAAGCATTTTCGGGCCGTACTTACGGCACTGCCATTCGAAGACGATTGGTACCGCGAACGGGGCGTTCGTACCCATTACGTCGGCCATCCGTACTTCGACGAAATCGCCAGTCAACTGTTGGACGAACCATTCATGGAGTTCCAGCGGGCGAAACCGGGCGACATCGTCGCACTGTTACCCGGATCGCGGACGCAGGAAGTGCTCTCGAACTTTCCGATGATGCTCAATGCCGCACGCCGGATCGCTGCGAAACGGCCCGGGGTTCGCTTCCTCGTGGCGGCATTCCGCGAGAAACAAGCCCTGCTGGTGCGCGAACAACTTCTCGGCACCGAATTGAATATCGAGGTGCACCTCGGCAAAACCCCGGAGATCATCGAACTCGCCACGGCTTGCATGGCCGTTTCCGGTTCGGTCGGGTTGGAATTGCTCGCGCGGCTGAAGCCGACCGTGGTGGTCTATCGCGTCGGCCCGCTGTTTCTGAAGGTGGCCCAGCGCTTCCTCATGTGCAAATACATCAGCTTGGTGAATTTGCTCGCCGATGAGGAACTGTACCCGGAATTCGCCGTGACACGGGATGAGTCGGTCGGTATTGCCGACCGCATCTCGCGCTGGCTCGATCACCCGAACGAGCGCGCGGCACTCGTCGAGCAATTACGGGAATTGCGGATTCGCGTGGCCGTGCCGGGAGCGGTGGCGCGGGCGGCCGAGTTCTTGATCGCAGAACTTTCTGCCGTTCCGCCAATGCCGGTCGTACGATAACGAATATGCCAATCGCCCCGACCGAAGCCGTGCAAGACTACCTGAAGGCGATCCATCGCCTCGGTGGCGGCACGTCGGTCGTCTTCCCAGCCGACATCGCGGTGTGCATGGCCGTGAAAGCCCCGTCGGTGACAGGGATGCTCAAGCGGCTCAGCGAAGCGGGCTGGATCGAATACACCTCGGGCAGTGGCGCCAAGCTCACCGAAACGGGTCTACGGGAAGCGCTACGGGTCATTCGCCGGCACCGATTGATCGAATTGTTCCTCACCAAAGTGCTCGGTCTCGATTGGAGCGAAGTCGACGTCGAAGCCGAGGCGCTGGAGCATGCGATTTCCCCCCGGCTCGAAGCGGCCATTGCCAAGCATTTGGGCGAACCGCTCGAAGATCCGCACGGTCACCCGATCCCGAGTGCCACGGGGGAATTGCCGCACCGCGATTTGCAGCGACTCGACGAGTTCCTACCGGGGCAGACGTTCACCGTCCGGGAAGCGCAAGACGATAACCCGGAACGTTTGCGACGCTGGGCCGAACTGGGCCTGACGCCGGGTCGGGTCGTCATGATGAAGCATTTTGAACCGTTAGATGGCATTTACGAATTGACAGTGGGCGAGAACACCGTGATCCGTCTCGGCCGCGAAGGGCTTGCCGGCTTACGCGGGGAATTAGTGCCACTGCAGTGAATCAGCCGTTGGCCAAATGAAACTCTGCCAAGCTGACAGCTTTGGCCGCGGAACGGATTGCCGAACGTAACAGGAGCGGATCCGTCGCAATCGAAATCTCGGCGACGAGTTCAACGGGAACTTGGCCGAAGCGATCCGACAGGATGTCCAACAACGTCTCTCGGAGCGCTTGAAGTTGACCTTCTTGGCGGCCTTCTTGGCGACCTTCTTGGCGACCTTCCCGAAGGATGAATTGGTAAGAACTCGATTCTTTCATACCGCTCACTCTTTGGAAGGCATTGTGAAATACTTCTTCATCATACCTCAGGCCGAGCAAAATGTAACTGGAGGTCATGATCGTCCGCCGTTTGATTTCATCGACACCCGGTTCTCGGAGGCGACGATCCAACCGGTCGACCAACTCCACAATTCGGCCGCGAGCATCGTTGGTCAGCAGGGCCAATGGTAATGCCCCAAGACCACCCGCCAAGAGTTCATCAGCATTCAACTCCCAGATCCGAATCACCGAATAGTGGAAACGATGGTACTCGGTGCCATCGCCAAACCGCCGTGAAACTGTTCCGGTCAATGCGGAGGCATTCGCGTCGGGCCGGAGCAGAATGGCAACCGAATAGACGGGGCCACCGTAACGGTCGTGCAGTAGTGCGTTGTAGAGCAATAATCGGTTCGGGAACTCGCCATCCCACGACGATTGCGGTTCGAGGTGAAGGATACCGACCGCGGGTGCGCGGAGCCGGAACACCTTGTCGGCGCAAACTTGAACCGTGGACAAATCGACGTCGAGTGGGTCGACGACCACCGTGGAGGGCAATCCGAGTTTCGGCGCCAACCAGTCGATCCAATCGACCGCGAAGAGGTCGAGGAGTTGCTTCAGCGTGGCGTCGAACGGCTTGGCCATCAGTTGACCATCTGTTCGAAGTCTTGACAACGAGGCCTACATTTCCCCATCGGGTTCACCGATCGCCCGGGTGTATCGAGCTAGCAGCAACTGCACGGCTTGGATCGTTTGCCATTCGTTGAAACCGATGCGGATTTCGGTGCCGTCTTCGTTGGATTCGATGTTTTCGACCGAAGTGGTGATGCCGCGATGAAGGTAATCGAAAATTTCTGCGAGGCGGGCCGATTGGGAGCCGCTGAGCTTCAACGGAAGCGGTGGGACATCTTCATCGCGGGCGCGCCAGACCGTCGGGGCGTATTCGACTCGACGCGGCATCGACGTTTCTGAACCGAGCGCACGACCGGCGGCAGCCAGCTCCGCAGCCTGAATTGTCTGCACGCCCCCTTCTTGCAGCGGGGTGGCCAGCTTGCCCGTGCGGCGGGCTTCGATCTCTTCCATCGTGCCAAAGAGTAATAGAGTCCGACCAATCGACACTTGGTCACCGGCACGCAGTCGGCGGATCTGAATGGTCGAGCCGTTCACTCGAGTGCCGTTGGTACTTTCGAGATCGGTGAGAATGACGTCGCCGTCTTCGCTTTGGACTTTGGCGTGATAGCGGCTGACCCGTTCGTCGTTGAGGCGCAGGGCATTCCCTTCCTCCCGACCGATGGTCACGGGCACCGTCAGTTGACGATAAACGCGGCCTTTGTCGACACCTTCGAGGACGAGAAACGTGACGTTCGCCATAACCGCCCCATACCTGAGTCTGTTGCCTGCCGCCGACCGTCTTGATCGGAATTTCTCCGAGAAGCTTAGTACACAATTGCCTGACGACTCGGAATCTGCAACTCAAAAGTTGCCACGATTCCATTTTTGTTCGCCGGGCGCATGACTTTCAACATGGGCGAAAGTCGCCAGACGTGCTGAAAAAACTATGAACCCTGACTCGGCGTGCCCCACCGTTTGGCCAACCCGCTCTCGACCCCCAATTGATCGCAAACGCGGCTGACCACGAAATCGACCATATCGGCCACCGTTTGCGGCATGGTGTAGAACGCGGGCATAGCCGGCAGCACCACCGCCCCGGCTTCCGCAATGGCCACGAGGTTCTTCAACTGAACTAGCCCCAGCGGCGTTTCCCTCGGTACCACGATCAACTTCCGTTTCTCTTTCAAATGCACATCGGCGGCGCGGTGGATCAGATTCTCGGAGATACCGTGGGCAATCGCCGCGATGGTGCCCATGCTGCACGGGCAAATGGCCATGCCGCCAGTCAAGAAGGAACCGCTGGCAATCCCCGCCTGGAAATTCCGAAAGTTGTGGTACTTCAGATTGTCGAAATTCAGTCCGACGGCGTGCGGCCCGAGCAGCGCGGCCGGGTCGAAGTGAGCGGGATCCAGCATCACGCCCCGGCCAATTTCCCGGTCGAAGACTTCCGTCGCCGCGGGGCTAATCACCAGGTGCACTGTCCGCCCGGCCCGTAAGAGCACCTCCAATAATCGGATGGCGTACGGGGAACCACTCGCCCCGGTGATCGCCACGACTAAATCGGTAACCGCCATGAGCATGCACTTTCGGAGAATGATTAAGACTATTTACAGTGTAGTCTTCACCCGCTCGTGCAACGTCGACACCACCTCGGCGTCGCTGGGGCAACTTGTGGGCAGCAATATTCGGAGCGGGATGGCCACTTCATCGAGGCGGTACGCGGTGCCCTGCCGGTGGATGCCGTAAACGGCCGTGGGGAAGCGAACAGCGGGTACGAATGGCAGTTTGCCAGTCGGCGCATCCAGCAGAATAACGGGGATGTTTCGGAGCGTGGTTTGGGCGTCCGGGGGCAAATCTTGGGTCGTCTCGGCACCGAGCACGACGACGGCATCGACTTCACCGCGGGCCAGCAATTCCGGGGCGGTGAATTCGCCGGGGTTGTACCGTGGGTAGCCGGTGGCGAAGTTCACGCCGAAGGGGTAGCCGGTCTGCCAGGTCAACACGGAATCGGCCCCGGCCACGTCGCCGTAGCGACGCATCCGGCGAGCGTAGAAACGCCGGCGCGTGTCCGGTTCGGTGTGGTCATTGAGATCGGTCACCAGTTGCAAGAGGGCTTCGATGGTGCGGTGCGCCAGCCGGCCTTGCGTGAGTCCGGCCCCGAAGAAGACGACGCCGAACCGGCACGCTTTCATCTGCTCCGCGAGTGCCCGCAATTCCGGCGACGCTTCGCAAACGATCCCCTTCACCAACAGTCGCAGCGTCCAGAGGGCGTTCCAATTATTCGCAGCCGGCACGGTCACGAAGCTTTCGGCCCGCTTGGCCGTGGCGGTTTCGCTCGCATCGATCACCACCAACGTCGCGTTCGGTGGGCAGTAGCGCTCGAGATGGCGCGGGTGGGTCGTCACTGGGTCGCTGCCCCAGAAAATCAGGAGGTCGGCGCGCTGCTGCACTTCCCCGAGCGTGCAGGTCGATTCCCCGACTTGCTGAAGTGCGACAATCGACGGCGCATGGCCGGTGCTGGCGGTGGTATCGATGGTGGCCCCGAGGTAATCGGCCAATGCCACGGCCGCACGTTGTCCCTCGGTGGTGCTCCGCGACAAACCGTAAATCAGCGGAGCGCGTGCGGCTTTCAGGATTGCAACGGCACGGTTGTAAGCCGCGTCCCAAGTCGTGGCGATACCGTCGACTTCGGGTCGGCTGTCGGATTGCGACGACTGCCCGAGGAACCAGGGCCGGGCCAGTTCGCAGGCTCCGTCAGCCGTAACGATCCGTTCCCCCTGAACAACGATGCGGAGGTCATCGCAGACGCAGCCGCAGACGGTGCAGGCAACATCGGTGAACGTTTGCAACGGTAGGGATTGCGGCATGGGTTACGTGAACCGCCGCTGTCGCAGAATCAGGTAGTCGAGCAACGCTTTATCGAAGTTCACGCTGGTATCCATCGGCACATAGTCGACGTTGGCCAGACCGCATTCGCGTTTGTACTTCGCCCGGAATTCGTTCATGCCATCGAGGTATTCATTCCGAATTCCACGGGCGTCCAGCTCCAAGGTATCGAGCGATTCCGGATCCTCGAATTCCACCAACCCCGTGAAGGGGAACGTCACCTCGGCTTCGTCCAAAATGTGGAACAGGATCACCTCGTGCCCCGCGTGCCTCAGACGGTAAAGGCTTTTGATCACCGGCTCCGGGTCGGTCAGCAGGTCGCTGAAGAGCATCACCAGCGACTTGCTGCGTGTGAGGGAGGCCATTTGAAATAGGGCGTGGGCGATATTCGTCTCGCCGGTCGGCTTGAGATTCGAAAGCACCGAGAGCATGGTGCCGAGCTGCGTTCGCTTGCTCTTGGGCGGCAGGACGGTTCGCAGTTCGGTGTCGAATGTTACCAACCCGACGGGGTCTTGCTGGTGGATCATCAAGTACGCCAGCGCTGCGGCGAGGGAAATACCGTACTCGAACTTCGTGAGCTGCTGGCGATAGGTGTACGCCATCGACTTGCTCAAATCCATGACGAGGTAGCCCGTCATATTCGTTTCGGCTTTGTATTTCTTGACGTAGTATTTGCCCGTCTTGGCGTAGACGTTCCAGTCCAAATCTTTCAGATCGTCCCCGGCGACGTACTTGCGATGCTCGGAGAATTCGACGCTGAAACCTTGGAACGGACTGCCGTGCAAACCGGTGAGGAACCCTTCGACGATGAACTTGGCCCGGAGATCCAGCCGCGCGACTTGCTGGATGACATCCGGCCGCAGATATTTTTCAGAAGTGTTCATGGGAATATTGTAGCAGTCCTGTCTCGACTCCCGGCTCTTGATGCGAACGGGTTCGGGACTGCGTACTGGTTACTCCAGTTTGCTTTTTGCGGTTTTAAGATAAAATGCAGTTGCAATCCCGCCGCCACGTTCGAGTGCCGCCATGAACGAACCTTTGCGCCCCGCCCCAGGCTTTCGACTGCCGAAATTACGCCTGTTCCTTCTGATGCTGTCGCCATTTTTATTACTGGGTGGAGTGATCGCCAGCGGCTACGCAGCCAATCTTGTCCTGCCAGAGCGACCGGCCGGGCCGTATTCGGCGACCGGACTGACCACGGGAACCTCCCTGCCGGATGTCGAAGTTGAAAATCCGGATGGGAACAAGCTGTTTCTGCTCCATTGCGCCAACTGCCACGGTGCCAAAGGGGACGGTGTTGGTTTGGCCGGATTGAACCCGCGTGCCCGGTACTTCGGGTACGACAAATTCAAGTTTGTCAGCACCACGAACACCGCAAAAACCGGCGGTGGAATGCCGACCGATGACGATCTGTTCGGCACCTTGAAACGCGGAATCGCCGGTTCGCCGATGCCCTCGTTTGGTCACCTGCCCGATTCCCAACTCTGGGCGCTCGTCGGTCAAATCCGCAAGTTTGTCCGGGTGGAAGTCGTGGTGCAGCGGATGAAAGATAGCGTGAAGACGAAAGCCGATCTGAGCGAAGAAGGCTTCGATGAAAAGTCCGACTGGAGCCCGGTGGCCATCGATAAGATGCGTCTCATGGCGGAGGCGGAAGTCGCGGTGGGACTGAGCTTCGCGCTGCCGAATCCGTTCCCCGAAAGTACCCCGGAAGGGATTGCCCACGGCAAGTTGATCTTCGAGAAAGCGGCCTGCGTGTCGTGTCACGGAACTAACGGCAAGGGCGACGGGCCACAATCGAAAGATCCCAAATTCCTCAACGAGAACGGCACGAAGGCCGTGCCACGCGATCTCACCGCGGGGCTATTCAAAGGGGGTGCCGCCCCGGATCACATCTATTCGCGAGTCTACTTGGGCATCCCCGGTACGCCGATGCCGATGAGTGGGTTGACCGTGCCACCGCAAGATATCATCGATCTCGTGCATTATGTGAAGTCGCTGGAACAACAGTGAACTAGAATACCACCAACTTATCAGTGTTCGGTTAGCCCAGAGATGCGACGATATGCCTTCCGAATCGATCGTGTCGTTCCTCGATTTGGCCCGCGAAAAGAATATCCTCCAAGCCGGGGATGTCGATGCGCTGTTTCAACAGCCGGATGTGCCGCAACAGAACCTCGCGGCCCTCTGCGAGTTCCTGCAGATGCGTGGCGTGCTGACGCAGTATCAGTCCGATATGATTCGCGCCGGCAAAGGCTACGAGCTGAACTTCGCTGGCTACCCAATCCTCAATGAACTCGGTCTTTGCCCCGGGGGCACCGCTTACAAGGGGATTCACCCCTCACTCCGGACGCCGGTGGTGATTCGCCGACTGCGCAGCGAATGGTTCGCACCTCTCGACAACGCCTCGGCTTACTTGCAACGTGCCCAAGATGCGGCCCCCACGGTTCACCCCAACTTGGCCCACTTGCTCGATGCCGGAGTTCACCGCGATGAAGCGTTCGTGGTGCTCGAACCGTTCGACAGCGCCGATCTGGAATCGCTCATTGGCGACATTGGCCCGATGCCGGCTTCGCTAGCGGCCGAGTTCATTAAGCAGGCAGCCTTGGCGCTGCAAACGGCTCACCTATCCGGGTTGGTACACGGCGACATCCGACCCGCCAATATCTGGGCGGGGCCGCTCATCACGTCGACGCGCTTGCGGATCGATGGTTCCCCACGCTTTCGCCTGGCGGCGTCGGCCACGGTCAAACTGTTCGAACTCGGCCTGGTGCCGAATCGTCCGGCCGTCGTCGGAGACCCTTACCACGCTCCGAAATCGAAGGCGCCTTCTGCCGAAGCGGACATCTTTGCCCTCGGCGCCAGTTTGGTGTTCTTGCTGACGGCGAAGCCACCGACAACCCCGGACGCGCTGAGCGCGCTCCGGCCCGATGCCCCGCCGGCGTTGCTGATCTTGGCGAACAAAATGATGGCCGTCGATCCGAGCCTCCGCCCGACGGCGTCCGAGGTGCTCGTCGAACTTTCTGAACTGGATCGCTTGCCCACAGTCGAACGCAGGAGCGGAATCCCGTCGGCTCTCGGCGGTGGCGAACTTGAGCATCTGGAAGTGAATTCGGTGATCGAAGGCACCGGCATCGACATGGCCGAAGCTGCCGAAGTAGATCTCGCTTCGGTCGCCGAAGACTCGCTCCCAGTGGTGGGCGATTGGCCCGCACACACCCCGGAAGAATGGGCCCCACACGACGTGCCGAGCAGCACACCTTCGCTGCCGCGAGTCACCCCTAAGCGGCCAATGAACAAAACGAAGGTGCTGATCTGGATCGCCGCCTTGCTCGTATTGAACTTCATCGCTGCCGCGATTTGGGCGTCGATTTACTTTGGGGCATTCGATAACTCCCCAGACCCGGAAGCAGAGCCGAAAACCGCACCGATCAAACCCGCCAAAAAGATCAAGTTGCCCACATGAAGCCCTGCATCAGCCAGGCGACGACGTTGCCGAGCCGCTTCGCCGACGATGTGACCGGGTACGCCGATGGCGGCTGCCCCGCACTCGAAGTCTGGCTCACCAAGCTCGAAACGCACCTCGAGACTCACTCGGTCGCCGAGACGCAAGAGCTACTGATGCAACGCGGTGTCACCCTCGCCGCTGCGGCGTATCAAGGGGGGTTGTTGCTGTCGCAGGGCGAAGCTCGCAAGGCGGCGTTCGATCACTTCAAACGACGGCTGGAACTGTGCCAGCAGTTCGGCATCCGCACCCTGCTATTGGTCGCCGACTTCGTGCAAAAAGTTGACACCACCGACCTCGGTCGTTCGGTGGTGTCGCTGACGGAAGCGGGCCGGTGGGCCGCCGGGTTCGACGTCCAATTGGCCTTGGAATTCCGCGGCCAAGACACCTTTTGCACCTGTTTGGAAACCGCGCTGATGCTCGTGGCGGAGTGCGGCGAGCCGAACGTCGGCGTCTGCTTGGACACCTTCCATTATTACCGGGGACCGAGCAAACCCGAAGACTTAGCCCGGCTCACCCTTGCGAATCTCTTCCATGTGCAAGTCTGCGATGTCGCCGGTGTCCCACGGGAATTGATGACCGATGCCGACCGGATATTCCCCGGTGAAGGCGAGTTTCAATTCGACCCGATTTTGAACCGTCTGCACGAGATCAATTACACCGGCTTCGTCTCGTTAGAATTGTTGAACCCGATGCTCTGGGGATCGAAACCGTCGCAGATTGCCGAGTTGGGGATGACGGCACTGGCACGGCTGATGACCCGGAATTAATCCGACCGCGAGGCACCACATGGAACTGCTCTGGGCACCCTGGCGACTGGCCTTCATCACCAATCCGAAGCCGACGGCACCTTCCCCCCATTCCGACGATTGCTTCCTCTGCCGGGGTATCGCCGAGGCCACCGACCGCGAAAATCTCATCGTCCACCGCACGGCGTTGTCCGTCGTGATGCTCAACCGCTTCCCCTACAACAACGGCCATCTGCTCGTCGCCCCGCTGCGGCACGTCGCCCGCCTCGATCTCCTCGAAGACACGGAACTGCTCGATTTGCAGCGGACGTTGATCCGGATGCAATCGATCATCGAAACCAGCATGGCCCCCGACGGATTCAACGTCGGATTGAACCTCGGCCGCGTCGCCGGGGCCGGTTTACCCGGGCATCTGCACTGGCACATCGTGCCGCGCTGGAACGGCGACACCAACTTCATGCCGGTGCTCACCGATGCCAAAGTGATCGTCCAAAGCCTCGATTCGCTCTGGGAATTGCTCACGGGCATACTCGCCAATTAGAAGTGTGAAACGGGTGCATGAGCAGCGAACATGCACCCTCAATTTTTATCGGTTGGCAGTTTCGCTTCGAGTTTCAATTCTTCCTGCCGCTGCTTCTCTTCCGCCGCCGTCCACGGCCGGCCGTCGACGGAGTTGATGACGTGCGTCGTCGTCCACTTG
>JAYSYJ010000263.1:0-10268 GCA_043727675.1 Fimbriiglobus sp. | reverse complement strand
AATCTAATGGGACATCGTCCAGATCAGACGCAAGCGGAATCGGAAAGGTCGGAATCGCTTGCCTAACCGATAATGCCCATATCGAGGTTTTCGGACGCTTGTCCGAAGCTGAAACCAAAATGTAATAGTCGGTGGTGGGCGGGTGCGGATTTCCAAACGGAAGTCGGTTACCCCCTCGGAGGAGGTCGATCTCGACGAGATTTGTCCCCGCCGCAAAATACTCACTCCGCTTGGCCAAATAGGCCTCGCGATCTTTCCCGGTCGATTTGTTGCTCGGGCTGAGGATCTCTATTGCGGTCAAGATCCTTTTGCCGTCGTTCGACTGAATCAAAAGGCGACGATGCTTCACTACCGGGCCGGGCATGAGGATTGTTTCGAGAGTCGGGGGGTCTAATAAGGCTATGGCCGAGCCATTTTTGCGCTTCGAATGTAGCGGGGAGTCTGGAATGAAGACGTCGGGGTTGATTTTGGAATAATACTCTTCATCACCGTCTTCTTCCTCGATCCGAACATATTGATCGATCTCGGCACTGAAGCCCTTCGGAAGTACCCTGTTGAGTTGGGACGACACTTCCACGATGAGGCGTAAATGCACACCACCCCATCGAGCGGGGCTTTCCAAATAAGGATCCATTCCTGGAAACGGTGTCGGCATACCCACCTCCCGGATCAATACACACCCACAACGGTACCGCCGGACAGTGCCGCAAATGGGCGAACACCGCTGACGCCATCCCACGGGTATTTGTCGAACGGTTTTTCGCGCTCGCCTTCGTCGCGTTCCGGAAACCGCGGCACGAAGAATTCTCGCGTCAAAGTCGACAAAAGAACCCGTCCCGTTCCGCCGTAAGGCACGTGTTCTTCGAAGTTGTCCGGATTCACGACTTCGATCACCGCCCGAGGTTGCGGGGCATAGTACGAAATCTTGAAGCCATCTTCGGGGCCGATCGGCTTGCTGCACGCGAGGCCCATGAGGGTATTGCCGTACGTCGGCGTCATGTAGACATCGCCGTTGTCCAGCATCTCTTCGTACGCTTCCCGGGTGAACTGCGGGGTGAACTCGGTACCGCCGCTGAAGATCCCCGTGATGCCGGCACTCTTGATCGAACGCAGTCCGCCGGCCGGAATCGTTTTGCCGAGTTCGCGGTACTTGTCTTCGAGCTTGCCGTTGCGGATCGCCTCGTCGAGGGCCGCCAGCAACTTCGGCGTCGTGAACATGCACTTGATGTCGTGGCCGCCGGCCAACACCGTAATCGATTGATCGATGCAGTGATCTTTGTAAGCTTGGGCTTCCGCGATCTTGCGGGCCTTCAAGCACTTGACCACATAGCGTGGATCCAGGTCGATGGCGAAGCAAATGCCCCCTCGGTATTGGGCCAAATGCTCGATGGCCAACCGCAACCGGCGTGGCCCCGATGGCCCGAGCATGAGCCAATTGCTCCCGCGTGGGAACGACTTTTCCGGCAGCGTATCGGACATCATTTCGTAGTCGATCTTGAAGTCGTCGAGAACGATCCGGGTCTTCGGCAGACCGGTCGTACCGCCCGTTTCGAACACATACACGGGCTTGTCTCCGAATCCTTTCGGAACCCATTGTCGCACGGGGCCACCGCGCAACCAATCGTCTTCGAACACGGGGAACTTCTTGATGTCTTCCCAGCCGTTCACGTCATTCAACGGGTTGAAGTCGAACGTCTTCGCTTTGGCGAGCCAAAACGGTGTGCCCGTCTCCGGGTTGAAGTGCCACTGCACCACGTCACGCACTTGGGCATCGAGCTGCGTGCGTGCGTTACGAATCTTCTCGTCGAGCGTGGCTCCCGTGACGGGGGTCGGTTTGCCAGGGGTGTCGATCACGTGCGATCTCGAATAGGGTGGGAAGAACTCAGTAAAGATTACTCCTATTGATATGCGCTCCCAACAGAAAAAGCCCACGGACGACCCCGTCCGTGGGCTTTTTTTCGACCGGATGCTACTTGGTCGGCTTGAAGGCATACAGGGTCTTTTCCGTCATCACGTACAGCACCCCGTTGGCCACCACGGGCGTACTGCGAATCTGCGCGTCGAATTCGACCTTGGAAAGCAGCACTTCCGTCTCCACCTCTTTGCGTTTCGCTTTGAGTTTCATTGTGAAATCCTTGGCGTCCGACGCGTCCGGATTATCGATTTCATCGATGGCTTTGGGCGTTTTGCCATGTTTGAACACGAATAAATCGCCCGCGGCCGCGAGATAGACTTTGCCGTCGACAAAGAACGGCGAACCCCAAATTTCGCCCTTGAGGTCGTACTGCCAGTACTTCTTGCCCGTCTTGGCATCGAGGCAGTGAATGTAGCCGGCAATTTCGCTGATGTAAACCACGCCCTCGACGACACAGGCGGTGCTCATCGTCCGGCCAAACTGGAAATCGCGCGGCACGAATTTGCGATTGTCGGTGCCACCATACTCCCAGACCACGGCCGAATCGGGATTCGGGATGCCCGTCAGTTTCGGTTTGCCATCCGCGTCTTTTATCATTTTGTCCACGAGTTGCGGCGACACATCCAGGGTCTTGTTTTTCTTGGCATTCTCAACGGCCTTCTTGATGTCGATGCAATAAAAGTGGGCAATACCCGTGAAGTGTTCTGGGTCTTGCCCAGTGCCGATGTACAACAGGCCTTCGTAAACGACGGGCGTGCCGATGAAGTCGCTCTTAGCGCCTGCACCTCCGAGATCGTAAATCGTGTTTTTCGGATTTGCATCGAGCTTCCAGACCAACTCGCCTTTGTCGGCGGTGAACGAATAAAGCCAACCATCGCCACCGGGGAAGATCACCTGCTTGACGCCACCCGCGTCCGAAAACGCCGGGTTCGACCATTGGCCGTGCATGATGTTGTTACCCGGCAAATTACTCTGCCAAACCAGCTTGCCGGTCGTCTTATTCACCGCGATGAAGCTCGGGGCATGCGGCTGGGGGATGTTCTTGTGGTTCTCGTCGACACCGTTGGCCGTGACGATGTAAATCAAGTCGCCGATGATCATCGGGCAGGCTACGGAACTGTTGTGCGGGAACACTTTGAGTTCCCCGATCATGTTGTATTCCCAGATCACATCGGCATCGGTCTTGTCCTTATACTGTTCCGTGGTGATCCCTTGATTGCCGTCGGCCATGCCGTTGGTGTCGAGACAAACGAGCGTGCAACGATTACTGACGTAATACACCCGATTTCCTTCGACGAGCGGAGTCGAGCAGACGCCGATATCGGGCCAGTCGCGGACTTGGCCACCGGGCAGTTTGTCGTGCACAGCCTGCCAGAGGAAGTTGCCGGTCGCTTCGTCGAAGCACATCAAAATGCCTTTGTCGAGCGGTTCAACATCGCCATCGGCGTTCTTCTTGGAATCGCGCAGGTTGCGTGGCTTGCTATTGTTCGTACCGATGAATACCTTCCCACCCGCAATGGTCGGCCCACCGTAGGAGAGCGAACCGAGTTCGGCTTTCCAGAGCAGCGCGTTGTCGTCGTTCGGATCTGGTTTCGCAGGGATATTCTTGTCGATTAGATTGACCATATTCCGGCTCGGCGTACCACCGAACATGACGAGGTCAGACTTGCCGGACTTCACTTCCGGTTTGACTTCGGGCTTTGGCTTCGGTTCCGGCACCGGTTTCACTTCGGGCTTCACTTCCGCCTTCGGCTCGGGCTTGATCTCCGGCTTCACTTCCGACTTGGATTCGGGTTTGACTTCCGGAGTCGCAATCACGGCCGCTGGAGGACTTGGCGCGGCCACCAGCGTCGGGTTGGCCATGTTTTTCATGACCACGACGACGCCAATGGCCGCCACGATCAGACTACCCAAAATGGCGAGGATCGGTCGAATGCTCATCGTGTGAACCTGTTGTTTTAGGAATCGGGACGTTATTTTTTGTTCGGGACAATACTAACGGTGTCGTATTGGATACTGGCCGCGACGGGAGGGCCACCCATCGGTGCAGGCCCGGCATTCGGAATGTAGCCATAGAGTCCACCGGCCCCTTCCTTATTCGGGTTCACATCTTTGAATTCGATCGACCAGGCTTCGGGTTCCGGTTTGCCTTGGAGCCAAACTTTTCCTTTGAGCGCTGCTGATTGACCATCCTCGGCGACGTCGATCATGAATTTGACGGTGTACCAGACCTTCGATTCCCAATTGAAATCGACGGCCGTGTTCACACGGTCGCGGGCTTCCCACGACACGATCCGCAGTTGCCGTTTGTTCTTGTCCGGATCAGTTTTTCCGTCGAGAACCAGCACATAACGATGGCTGACCAAGCCCATATCCGGGAACGTGCCGGTCACATCTTCGCCTTTCATATCGGCCTGGATCGTGTAGTTTTTCGAGTTCGGCGGCGTGATGTACGCGTTGGCTCGGGCGATCGGCGGAGCGCCGTTGTCGTTGACTTTACTGAGCACTTTCTTTTTGTCGGCGAGTTCCACCATCACGTATTTGCCTTGGGTGTTGACCCAGCCACCCGGGGCAGCACCGACGGGTATCTTGCTGAAATCAGGTGCGAACGGAAGGGCCGCTGCGGCGCGAATGCGTGCCCTGGCTGTCAGCTTGCCGAATGTCGCTTCCACAGTGCCCGCCGAACTCGGCGGCACTTTGCCAATCGTCACAGTCCCGGCGATCCCGTCACCTTTGACTTCGCCGGGCAGCGCCGGTGGTTGTGTTCCAGCCGGGGTCTTCGCAGGCAACGGCAAGCTCCAAGCGATCTCCGCGTCTTTAGGCACTGGGAGTTCCCGGCCGTTCGCATCGGCAAACTTTACGCTGAACTTGGCCACTTGCCCCGGCGAACTCAGGAAATCGGCCGGAGTGACAAGAATCGCGGCCGGTGCCGCTTTGGCGTCGAACTCGGATTCCTTGGCCAGCGGGTTGTACTTGGCGTCGCTCGGCTTGGCTTGGGGGTCGCCTACGCAATAAATGTCGTCTCGAGTCTGGAAGTAGAGTTTGCCGTTCACCGCGATCGGCGTGCCGTTGGTTTCCACCACACCACCGACGCCCGGTTTGGCCCGGAAAATATGTTCCACAACATCCCTGGCTTCCGGTGCCGTGCGGCCGATCTTGGTCAACACCGCCAACTTGGCGAACACATCGAAAATGTACAATTTGCCACCGGCGACCAAAGCGGCACCCCGCGACACCGTCCCGAACTTCCAACGCCAAAGCAGTTCGCCATCTTTAGCATCAAAAACGTGCATTTCACCGCCGTCGTCGGGCATAAACAGCATTCCGTCGGCGAGTGCCGGACTGGACAACCCGAATCGTTTCGACAGGAAGTTGCCATTATTGGTTTTGTATTTCCGGCGGAACGTATCCCAAACCACTTTGGGCTTCTTCCCGGTGATCTGAGTCGCATCGAGACAGACCACCCGTCCAATCGGAGATCCTTCGACGTTTTCATCACCGTGGCCGATGTAGACTTTGCCATCCGCAGACACCACTGGCGACGGATTGACGACTTTCGCACCGAGCACGTGGCTCCAGACTCGTTCGCCGGTACGAACCTTCAGAGCGTGAACCGCACCGTCGGCCGCACCTGAAATGAGCAACCGTTGGCCATTGATCACGGCGATGACCGGATTCGAGTAATAAGTACCCTTGAATGCCAACTTCGCCTCTTCGGACGGCGACGACCACCAAACCACGTCGCCGGTTTTGCCATCGACGGCCAAGAACCGGTTGGCCCCACGGGCTTGATCGCCCCACGAACCGTTGACGATTCCAAGGATTACCAGCCCGCTGTCGAATATCGGTGAAGCGATCCGGCCACCATACCCCGTCACGCGACCAAATTCTTCGGTGAGTTGCCGTTTCCAGATGATTTTGCCCGTTTTTGCGTCGAGACAGACCAATTCGCCAGCCGTCGTCTGTGCGAAGATCGTCCCTGCGGCAGGGTCGGCTGTGAGGGACGTCCACCCCAGCCGGCTGGACGTAATATCCGTGAGGTAGACACTGAACGAGGTTTCCCAGACGAGCTTACCCGTGTCAGCCTCCAGGCACTGGATCCGTTCCACTTCCGTCGGTTTGGCGGTATCGGCCCCGTTGATCACGTACAACTTGCCTGCCATCACGAGGGGGGCCGAGCGACCGCCGAATGACTGCTTCCAGATCAGGTTTCCCTTGCCGGCTTCCGCGAGATCGAAGGTGTTGGGCAGCCCCTCTTCCTTCGATTGGCCGGTCTGCTCCGGGCCACGCCAGTGAATCCAATCGGCGGCGGACACCGGGGCCATCGCTAGCATTCCGAACAGCAATCCGAGGCAACTCAAGCGCGGCATGAACGTCTCCAAAGTGGGCGGGGCTGTTGGCTACTCTCGTTATACCGATTTTTTCAAACGAACCACCCGCTGTGATTTCAACTCAAAACGAGGCAGGGTACCCGGTGCCACCGAGACGACATCGGCTCGAAAGAGCAAGTCGTCTCGAATCGCTCGGCTTACTAACTGAGCAAGATTCACACCGCTCGAATTGCTGGCCGGTTCAATTTCGATCTTCAAGTCGGCGAGTGCCTCCGATTGATCGACGACAATCCGGAACTCCACGACCTCCGGGAAACGTCGGATCACCGCTTCAATGGCCGACGGGTAGAGATTATTCCCGCGAATGTGAATCATGTCGTCGGCCCGGCTGAGGATGCCCCCAACTAAATAGCGGTGCCCGAGGGTGTCCAAATCGGGGCTGAGTGTCACCAAATCGCCGGTGCGATAGCGAATCAGCGGTGAGCCGAGGCGACCGAGGTTGGTCAGTACCAACTCCCCGGATTCACTCGGGTACCCACTGACCGGATCGAGCACTTCGACGATGAACTTCGATTCCAGCAGTCGCATTTCATTCGGTCGATCGGTCGTTTCAAACGCCACCGGCCCGACTTCGGTCAGCCCGTAATGGTCGTACACACGGGCACCCCAGGCGCGGGCGATCCGTTCTCGAGTGGTCGGGATACTGCCACCCGGTTCCCCAGCGACCACCACCGCTCGGACTCCCGCTTGATGGAGATCGATTTTTTCGTTCTCGGCAACTTCTGCGAGGTGCAAGGCATAAGTGGGCGTGCAGCAAATGACCGTGGCCCGGTGCTCGAGGATCGTGCGCAATCGCGTTGTGGTGGGCATGCCGCCGCCTGAAATCGCAAAGTGCCCGGCGCGTGTCACCGCTTCGAACGCCGCCCAGAAGCCAAGGAACGGCCCGAACGAGAACGGAAAGAAGACTCGGTCATCCGCTGTCAAACCGATGCAATCGTGGAAACCATCCCACCAACAATCGAGAAGCCAGTTCCAGCTCGTGGCCGTATCGAGCCAACGGAGCGGGCGACCGGTCGTCGTGCCCGAAGTTTGATGCACCCGGCAATAGTCGCGTTGTGGTTGAAGCAGATTTGTACCGTACGGCTCATGATTCGCCTGATCGGCAGCAAGTTCGGATTTGGTGGTCAGCGGCAGTTTTGCGAAGTCAGCCAGGGTCAACACGTCGAGCGGGTTACAACCAGCCGCACGGTACTTGCTCGCGTAGAAGCCTTCGGAACCGGCAACGGTGCGTAGAAGCAGTTCAAGCTTCGCAAGTTGTTCGGCTCGAAGAGCCGATTGAGCGGCGCTGGCAGCCAAGAGTACCCACCCGGTTCGTGGAGAAACGCAGCTTGTGCTTACCTCGGAGGTAGGTAATTCTTACAGTTTCCACTATCCAACGGAACCGCAAAGATTCCTTGAACCGGAGAATTCGCGCATGCGCTGGGTGAGCTGCTGAACTTGCTTGACTCGTCATGCAAGTTCGTTTTGATTGCTTTCAAAAACCAAACGAGTACGAAATCGTTTACCCGACCAAGGCTCCGACTCGCTTCTCGGTACGTTTCGCGGGTTCCTTGACCCCGTCGCAAGCTCGCCGCATGCGACGGATTCCTTCGGCGAGTTGCTCCGGGCACGACACGCCAAAGCTCAACCGGGTTTCCGAGAACGGCTTGTGCCCGAACTCGTCGACCACATGGCCGAATTCACCTGGCACGTACAGCACGCCTTCTTCCAAACAGCGCTTCACAAAAGTGCTCGTGGGGCCGGTCGGAATGCTAGCTGGGAAGGTCGCCCAGACGTACAAACCGCCCGCGGGAATCGTCCAAGTCACACCTGGCATATCGGCGAATTCTTCAGTCAGGGCAGCCAACATCGCATCCCGTTTTGTCCGGTAGACACCGCGCAGTGTCTCCACGTGCCGTGAGTAGGCCCCACTGGCCAGCAACCGACTGATGATGTGCTGGGCCAAGTTCGACGAACCGAAATCGTGGTTCCCTTTGAGGTTCAACACCACGCCGAGCAAGTCGCGGGGCAGGAGAGCGTAGCCGGTCTTCAAGCCCGGCGCACACGGTTTGGAAAACGTGCTGGTGTAGATGACATACTGGTTCGTTGGGTCGAACTTTTTGATGCTCGGAAGATCGGGGCCATCGTACCGCAGTTCCCGGTAAGCCGCGTCTTCGAGGATCAAAATGCGGTGCTGTTTGCTGAATCGCTTTACCAATTCGACCAAACGTGGCCGGCGTTCTTCGGCGAGTGTCAAACCGGTCGGGTTCTGGAAGTAATCGACGGTGTAAATGAGCTTCAGCTTGGCGATTTCGCCACTCGTTTCCAGTTGGATCAACAGTGCTTCCAGGGCGTCGATGTCCATGCCGCCGGAGTTCATGGGCACCGAAAGCGTACGCACGCCACGTGTTTGCAACACCCCGTGGTAGACGAAGTACGATGGAGCTTCGCAGATCACGATGTCGCCCGGATCGAACAACGCTTCGCCAAGGAGATAGAGCAACTGCTGCGAACCGGTGGTCAAAATGACGTCTTGGGCCGACAAGTTGGCGTCAGCCGGTTGTACCCCGTCGGCATCGCAGACCATATTCACGATCTGTTCACGCAATTTTGGGTAACCCTGCGTGCTTCCGTATTGCAGAGCGATCCGCGCCGATTCTAGGTCGCTGAGAATGTCCGCCACGACGGCCGCGATGTCGGCTGTTGGGAAGCTGGATTCGTCCACCAACCCTGCCGCCAGTGAAATTAAACCCTTGGTCTCGATGGCCTTCTGAATGAAGTAACTGATCGGCGAATCGGCGGTGCGAAGGGCTTGCTGCGAAAGCGGCAGGGAAGCGAGCATCGGCGTTCCTAACATGTCGTCTGGAAAAGAAATAGCCCCGGAGACAATCTCCGGGGCCAGCGTCGTTTAGTCGCTCGGTTCCCGGAAATTACGTTGCCGCTGCCGCCGCGTGCGCAACCGCAAATGCAGCGTTCTTGCTGGCAATTGCAATTCGAACTTGGGTGACAATCAACATTTGTCGGAACCTGAGTAAAATTCTCTTACAAAGTATAAGCTGCAATGAACACTACGCAAGTCTTTCTCCGAATTAGCTCGGAAATTTCCGCTAGACACAGACACTGCACTTGCTATTGTCCGCCACTTCCCGAACAGACGAACTCCCGCGAGGGTGCGATGATGGCACGATTCTTTTACGGTCTCTTGGTCTTGGCCGGTGTTGGTATTGGCTGTCTCGCCATGCTCGTTTTTACCGGCGCTCCGCAGCCGGTGCATGCGGCATCGAACGACCGCTACCAAGACTACGTGATGGCCACGGGAGCCGTGAGCATCAACGCGAAGATCCAGACCGACGGCGTCTGGATGCTCGACTACAAATCGGGGAAGTTACTGGGTACGGTCATCGACAAATCGCAAGGTAAAATCATCGGCTGGGCCGAGGTCGATCTCGTTGCCGAATTCGAAGTGGCCCCCAAACAAGACGTCCACTTCATGATGACGACGGGTTACATCACACAAGGTCAATCGGCACTGTACCTTGCGGAGACAACAACAGGCAAATTCGGGGTCTACACAATGGGGCCGGGCCAGAACGGTGGCGGTGTTGCCATCCGTCGGCACGATCTAGCCTCGTTTCGCAAGCCAGCAAGCAACGCCGGGCCAGATGTCGGTATCGTCGACGAAAAGAAACCTCCAGTCGTGATCTCTCCGAAAGGATGATTGCCTTGTTCGGAACATCTGTATTTCGCCAGAGCGACGGAAGCAAACTTCCGTCCTAACACACAGGCTTGATGCGGTCTGCCAGCAAGTCCACCTCAAACACAACCTCGGTCACGTCGTCCTAGCCCGGTGGGCTAAATCTGCAAAATCAGTTTAACTGAGTGAATAGGCCGTGTTGACGATTGCCCGTGCTTTGATGAATCCGAACACTAGGTGCAGGAAGCCGGTGAAGGTGGTCTTCAGTTTCTCGTAGCGGGTGGCGGCG
>JAYSYJ010000262.1:0-3406 GCA_043727675.1 Fimbriiglobus sp. | reverse complement strand
CCCCACCGACGTGCGGCCACCAATCGCTCACAGTTAAGCCACTCTTGCCGTACTTCTTCCAACCCGCTTGCATCTTCATGAGCTTTGGCTGCACTTTGTGCAAACCGGGTACGAACTCACGCAGGTTCTTCTTCAGGTGCGGCGAATCGAGAGATGTTTTGAACGGCGTCTCCGAGATCGTTTTACCGTCATATTTGTCGAGCATCGGCTTCGGGTCGAAACCTTCGACGTGGCTGGTGCCACCGACCATGAACAGCCAGATCACCCGTTTGATCTTCGGTGGGAAATGGGGTTTGCCGTCCGGCGCCGCCCAACTGTCGTCATCGGCACGCACCTCGCCATCGCGGTGCAGCATCGCGGACAGGGCCATTCCGGCGAAGCCCATGCCGGCGGATAAAAACGACCGGCGGTCGGGAATCGATTCGAGCATGGCTACCTCAGCGGATCGTCGAGAAATCGGCATGGTTGAACAACGCTTGAACGAGCGCCGCCGGTGTGTTCGTTTTTAGAAACTCAACGCACAGTTTCGTCTCGGCTTCCGTTGCCGCGCGGCCGAGCAGCTTCGCATAGACCGCTTGTACCACCTCCTTCGGATCGGTGGAGGTCACCCCTTTCGCCACCGCTTCGGCGGCCCGGGCCGACAGACGGCTATTCACCAAGGCCATCGCTTGCTGCGGAACCACCGTCGTCGCCCGGCGGTAGCATTCGGTCGGCCCGGCCGAATCGAACGCCATCAAGAACGGCATCACTTTCTCCGGCGCGTGGCGGTAGTACAGACTCCGCCGCAGGGTCGGGGCGTCGTCGTCGAAGTCGAGTTCCGGCCCGCCTGGTGTGGGGTCGAGGAGACCGGACACGTGCAGCAAGCTATCGCGGATCGCCTCCGCTTCTAACGGTCGGGGATTCATTTTCCAAAGCGAGAAATTGTCCGGATCGAGCGTCCGATTCCTGTCCGCCTCTGGGCCGGCCATCGTCGAACGCATTTGGTAAGCGCGGCTGGTGACCATGAGTTTGTGCAGTTTCTTCACGTCCCAATTCGAATTCATCAACTCCACGGCGAGCCAATCGAGCAAGGCCGGGTGGCTCGGTGGGCGCCCATTCTTACCGAAGTCGAAGACGGTCGGAACCAGCGGTTGGCCGAAGTGCCGCATCCAAACGTGGTTCACAAAGACCCGCGCCGTCAGCGGGTTCTCTTTCGACACGATCCAATTGGCCAGCGCCAAGCGACGGCCGGTCGATTGTTCCGGGTAACTCGTCATCAGAGGCGGGTAATCGGCCGGCGGTTTCTCGACGGCCTTCCGGGCCGCATCGACGCGCTCGGTTGCCGCCGTCTTCGTTTTGAGCTTAGCGGCTTTCACGGTTTCGTCGTCTTTTGCCGAAAGGGCGTCTTGGGCTTCGATGAGATCGGCTTCGGCGACCAGCAGGGTGGCTTCGAGGTGCAACGCCACCGCATGGCGAATCCACTCCGCACTTTGTGGAAGCTTCGGAACGGCGTACCGCGCCCGGTCAGCGGCGAGTTTCGCTTTCAACGATTGCAAATTCAGCACGGAGGCCCGAATGCGGTACGGCGATTTCTTCTCCAGGGCCAACGTGATCTCTCGGGCGGCGCGGTCGAGGAGATCTTTGCTCACGTCGCTGCGGAGAGTCGGATGGGCCACCTCCGGTTTGAATTTCACGATCGCAACCGAGTACCCCTTGGCAGAGATCGCCGCCGGCACGCCCGGTGACAGTGGCTTGTCTTTGACCGGCCTCTTGTCGTCGCCGCGCTCGAATAAGAAGGTCGGTGTCGTCGCGTCGGCGTCGAAAACACGCGGGAGGCCCCGCTTCTCCGGATCGGCTTCACCGGTCACCGGATCGAGTCGAACCTGATGCGGCTCGAACACGGCCCGGAAGCGGTAGTACTCTTCTTGGGCGAGCGGGTCGTACATGTGATCGTGGCAGCGGCAGCAGTTGAGGGTGATACCGAGGAACGCCTTGCCGGTATGTTCGACCACATCGTCGAGCCAGACGTTGCGGTTGAATTTGTAATAGCTGCGGGCGAGGTAGCCGGTGGCCCGCACCACCTTCGGGTCGGTCGGGGCGAGTTCGTCCCCGGCCAACATCTCGCGGATCATCGCGTCGTAGGGCTTGCCGGCATTGAGCGATTCGACCACCCAGTCGCGCCAATTCCAGATGTGCTTTTGGCTATTCCGAAGCTCCGCACCGAAACCGTACCAGTCCGAGTAGCGCCAAATATCGAGGAGATGCCGGCCCCAGCGTTCACCGTACTGTTTCGAAGCGAGAAGTTCGTCCGCCCGCTTCTCAATGGCGTCGATTCGGAAACTCGCTACTTCGGCGGGTGTCGGCGGCAATCCAGTCAGATCGAGGTGAAGTCGCCGAGCAAGCGTGGCGGTGTCGGTGGGGCCAGCGGGCGTCACCCCGCGTTTCGTCCGCTCGGCACTGAGAAAGTGATCAATCGGGTGAATGCCCGGTGGCACCGCCACTTGCTTTGGCGACTCAAACGCCCAATGTTTCGAAGTCGACTCGAGTTCGTCGGCCGGAATCACCGCCCCTTCGTCAATCCAGCGGCGGAACAGTTCGATGGTGGCGACATCCAGCGCCCCCGTCGGCGGCATCTGCTCGACATCGTGCTCGGCCTGCAACGCGTGGTACAACTTGCTCTCGGCCGATTTTTTGGCCACGACCACCGGCCCGTTCAAGCTCCCCTTCAACAGCCGTTTCCCGAGATCGAGCTTCAGGCCCGCCTTCTGCTTAACCGCTCCATGGCACGACACGCAGTGCTTTTCCAACAGCGGACGAATCTGCTTGGTGAAGTCGACCGGTTCGACCGCCGCCAACGGGCCGACGGCCAGCCAGTAAACAACGCTCAACAACAGACAGTACCGAGGAAGGTGCATATCGCACTTCCGAAAGTGAGTGGGAGGGAACCTAAGTTTAGCCGAAGGTCAGTCGCAATGCAACGATTGTCAGGATCTTCGCAAAGCAGGGGGTGTGGTATATCTTTCTGGCAGCCGATTTCGGAGGATTCCAGCCGAAATCCTTTGTGGCGTCCGTTGTCGCGGGCTCTCTCTACACTAATCTCTATGCACGACTTCGATGAACCCCGCGTCTTTTTGGCCGGTGCCGGGCCGGGCGATCCCGGCCTGATGACGGTGCGCACCGCCGAAGTGCTCGCCCGCGCCGACTTGGTGCTCTACGATCAACTGGTGCCCAAGCGGCTGCTCGACTTCGCCCGCCCCGGCGCGGTGAAGCTCTGCGTGCGCGACTTGCCAGGGCACCACCCGGACAAATACCCGCACATCTACGACCGCATGCTCGAAGCGGCCCGCGAGGGAAAAGTCGTCGTGCGGTTGAAGGGGGGCGATCCGCTTATCTTCGGCCGGGGCGGCGAAGAAGCTCAGACCCTGCG
>JAYSYJ010000261.1:0-10318 GCA_043727675.1 Fimbriiglobus sp. | reverse complement strand
TTTGCAAACCCCGTACGCTGTGCTGGCCGCACCTTGTTCGCCAGTTCGCAAATCCCATGTGACAAATTCGAGCATCGCCAGTGCCCCAGTTTGAGCATTCGCTGAGGACTTTGATCGGGCCCCGAAGAACCGTTGACCATCTTGTGAAATCCCCAGAGCGGGCCAGTCTCCGACGGAGCCAGGCGGTACCACGCGGCCGAGCGGCTTGCCGGTGTCGGTATCGATAAAGTCAATTTGTTTGTCGGCAACGCAGGCGATCCATTTCCGCGTCGGTGCTAGAAACACGCTGGTGTAAGTGACGCTAGTGCGGAATACGGCCTTGGCTTTGGGGCCGTCCCAGCCGGTGAGTTTGCCGTCGGCCAGCGTGAGCAACCGGGCGCCCTTGGCCCAGGCCAGCCAGGTGACGTCACCCCCACTCTCCGCGACCGGGAAGCCGGTGATTCGTTTGCCCGTGTCGTCCCAGATGTCGACACGACCAAGGTTTTTCGGGTCTCGGAGCGCGAGCTTGTCGCACGCCGCCGTCTGATCCACCTTCAACCAACCCAATCCGAATTGGGTTGGCACATCGCCCGGTTCGAGAGCATTAGGCCACAACTCGATGGGCTTTCCTTGGTCACCGTTGGCATTAATTTTTTTCCAATTCATCGAGTACCGCAACCGCGGCAGAGTCTCTTTCGTCAAACCGATGGCCGACCAAGCCACCGCATCGGCACGTGGAAACAGATATTCACTACTGCCATTGGGGGTGGTGGGAGACGATGTGTACGCATCGGCCGGTCGTTTCGGCGCGGCTTCCACCGGCACGCTCCAAACCGGTTTGTCGGTGGAGACCTGTTGGAGCTCCTTGGTATCGGGCGTTCCGGTCGGTGGCCGTTCCCCCAACAGCCGACGCAATTCGGCATGGCCTGTCTTAAGCTTGGCTTGATCGAACCTGATGACCTTCAACTGGTAGGCATCGGGATCGTGGATGATAATCCGTTCGGCATCCAGCCAACCAATCAGGCGTTTGTTGATGGTACCGTACTGAGCGCCGAAACGGATGTCGTACAAGTTGAGGTTCTGAATCACCGATTCGGCATCGGGCCCAGCACTGAGTTTGCCTTCGTCAAAATTGAGATTCGCGGTCCCTTCGATTTTCCGCAATTCACGGCCGTCGGTCATCGAGAACGTCGTCCACTGGAACGGGGTCGTTTCACTAACGGCCACTGGGCGACCGTCCGACGAAAATGTCGAAATCACCAATAATTCTTTGCCATCGGCAGAGAAGACACAGCGTCCGACTTGGCCCGAGACTTCCACGATTCCGGCCGGAGTATTCGTGGTCATGTCGAACAGTTCGACGTGCCTTTCGCAGCAGTAAGCCATGTAAGTACGATTCGGACTGACCGCGACGTGTCCTCCTGTGCGCCCCTGACGACGACTGAGGGGAACGGACCGCACGACGGGGATTTCGGGTTTCAAATCGGCGACCATCACCGTCCAGCCGTTTGGCCCACTGATGCCCATGTAAAGCAGATCAGGATTCTTGCCGAAGTCGTGCCACATCATACCGGTGTAAAGAGGAAGTTTCCGCAACGTTTTGAGGCCTTCAATTTCGACGATCGAAATTTCTGCGCTGTTCGGAGTATTCTTGGGCGAGCCTAGCGGCGGTGGTACGGCCAAAACTGCCGCGACTCGTTTGCCATCCGCGCTCACCGGAAAAGTTCCGAAAATTGCAGGGAGGTCGCCAACCACTTTACCACTGTGAATGTCTCGAATCCGCGGAGTCATACTCAACCCACCGGTTTCACCGGTGAGATGGACGATGTGCCTGCCGCGGAAATGCGATTGTTTGATCTCTTGGCCCGACTTTTCAAGATCAATGAAACCAGATGCCGGGAAGTCGATGGAAGCCGGGGGGTCGATTGTCGCTTTCCATGGCACTGGTGGCGGGCCTTGCAAAATGGGTGCGGCGACGACAACAGACTGGTCTGAACCCGCTTGTTTGGCCGGTGCCGCATCCGGCAGAATACTGTAAATGAGATACCCAATACCCAACAGGAAGATCGAAACTCCCCCGAGGAGAATCAGGAGTGTTGGCCCGCGCAGTCCGGTCGCAATCTTCTTTTTCTTCTTTTTCTTTTTCTTGGACACTGTTTGTTGAGGCTCCACTTCCGCGCTGGCCACCCGAGTTTTCCGCTTCAGCGTGACGCCGCAATTGGAGCAGTCGACGCTGTCAGCATCTGTGGGGAACGTGACGGCCGATTGACACTTGGGGCACATGATGGATCGGGCCATGCTCGTTCCTACATTTTGGGCGATGAGTAATTTTGAGGAAGTGTAGTCGCGCGGTGTGAAGGATGCGAGAGTGATTTTGAAGTGGCAAAATGAAACGGGCCGACCTGAAAAGGTCGGCCCGTCGATGAATTGCTCGGTCAGGTATTACAGTTAGTAGCGGCGACCGCCGCCACCAGCACCACCGCCTCCGCCACCATAACCTCCGCCTCCGCCGCCACCGCCACTGCTACCGCCACCGTAGCCGCCACCACTACCGCCGCCGCCACGAGGGCGTTCTTCACGCGGCTTGGCTTCGTTCACCGTGAGGCGACGACCTTGGTATTCGGCGTTGTTGACGGCTTGAATTGCCGCCTCGGCCCCGCTGGCCATTTCGACGAATGCGAATCCGCGGGAGCGGCCCGTGTCTCGATCCATCACAATTTGGGCACTGGTCACGGGGCCGTAAGCCCCGAACAACGCCTGGAGGTCTTCGGATGTCGTCCCGAAGGCCAAGTTCCCCACATACAACTTCTTACTCACGAAGCACCTTCTGCGACCGGATGCCGGCCGCACCTAGAACCATAACCGATCGGCAAGTTGCCTTTCGGTCAGACAAAACAAACACGGAAGCAAGCATGCGGCTCGTCGCCGGACTGGGAAATGATCAAACAAGATCGGGGTGGCGTGTGAGACAGGAAATTAACCCGGCAACGGCACCAAGATGTGTAAGAGCGAAAACAGTCACGTTCGTCGTCTTGGGCGGAATATCTCTACCCATAAGCGAAGCATATGCTAGGCCCTTCGGAATTACCAGTGCAAAATACAAAAGAATTTCATAATATTTGAAAGTTCAAGGATTCCGCAGACTGAGACAATCCGACATCCATGCTCGCTGTCACCAACATCGCCGGTTACCGCTTCGCCCACTTGCAAGAGTTGGAACCGCTCCGCGAGCGATTGTTTTCGAAGTGCCGCGAATGGCGTCTCCTCGGGACAATCTTGTTGAGCGTGGAAGGGATCAACTTCTTCGTGGCGGGGGCCAAGCCGAAAATCGAAGAGTTGCTCGCAGAACTCCGACTGGTGCCCGGGCTGAACGGTTTGGATCCGAAATTCAGCGAAAGTGCTGAGCAGCCGTTCACGCGGATGTTGGTGAAGATTAAGAACGAGATCATCGCATTCGGAGTCGACGGGATCGATCCCGCCAAGCGACCGGCCCCCAAACTCTCGCCGCGGGATCTGAAACAATGGCTCGACGACGGTCGGCCCATCACGCTGCTCGATACCCGCAACAATTTTGAAGTGCAGCTCGGCACCTTTCAAAACGCGGTGGCCATCGGCATCGACCATTTCCGTGAGTTTCCGAAGGCCGCTGGGAAACTACCCGAGGCGCTCAAGACTCAACCAATCGTGATGTTCTGTACGGGCGGCATCCGCTGCGAAAAGGCGGGGCCTTATTTGCAACGCGAGGGGTTCGAGCAAGTCTTCCAGCTCGATGGCGGGATCTTAAAGTATTTTGAAGAATGTGGAGGAGAGCATTACAACGGGGACTGCTTCGTGTTCGACAAGCGTGTTGGACTCGAAGCGAATCTTGCAGAATCATCGCATCAGCTTTGTTACGTGTGCCAAACGGCACTCACGACGGGACAACTGCTCGATCCGCGTTTTGTCGAGAGTGTGTCGTGTCCACACTGTTTCCAATCCCGCGACGAGATTCGGGCCATCGAACTCGATGAACACCGGGCCATTCTCCGAAGGATCACGACGCCTTTGCCAGGGAGTGTGCCGGGCGAGAATTTCCGCCCGCTGCAAGTGCCCGCTCGTTTCGCAGGCTACACGCTGAACGAATTTTTACATGGAATTCTCGGGGTGACCGAATTCGACTGGGCGGCCGAATTTGCTCTTGGAAATGTCTTCGACTCAGTGCATCGTCCATCAACGGCTGATGAAATCGTCGAGGCGGGTGAGCGTTGGTATCACCGCCGCCCGTTGCCGCTGGAACCCGATGTCCATCCGGACATTCGTATTCTTTACGAGGACGAAGCCATCATCGTTGTCGACAAGCCGGCGCCGCTGCCGACAACTCCCGGAGGTGAGTTCAAACGCAACACTCTCCAAGAAATTTTACGGGTCGTGTATTCACCGCAAAAGCCACGTCCAGCATTTCGACTCGGAGCCGATTGCACCGGATTAGTGGTGTTCGGCCGCAAAGCCGAGTTTGCCCAACTCATTCAATCGCAAATTGAAAGCGGTGAAGCTGTCCAAGTTTACCTGGCACGAAATCAGTCCATTTCGGGTTCGATGCACTCACAAAGTCTGTCATTCACCCATCCGCTGAGCGGTGACCGTGTCCATTTCGAAGCGCCTGATACCGAATGTGCCGAAAAATATGTTCTCGATTGACAAATTTCCTCTCGACTCGTCAACGGTGGGTCGCTTAAAGTGTTCCTGTGGTGTTCGGGAACTTTACCATATTCGGAGTATCGGACATGTTCGCAAAAGTGATCGTCGGTGTTGTGGCGGCCATTGGAGTCGCGGGAGCCGGAATTTACATCGCCATGCCCGACTCAAGTTCTCCGTGCTGCAAGCAGCAAAGTGCAATCATTTCAGAAACCAGTTCTGAATGCCCTAGCTGCTGTGGTGCCAAAGCCCTGACCTGTTCCTCCGAAGAACCAAACGAGTGTCTCGCCGCCTGCACTGGTTCGATCTCGTTGATCTCGGCGAAAACTTCTACAAAACCAGTTGTCTCAGCTTGCTGCTCCGAAGAGTGACGTTCCGTGCCACGATTCGTCGTTCTCGAACACGATTGGCCTGTTCCCCATCTCGATCTGTTTCTGGAAGCCGGTGATGCACTCCAAGCTTGGAGGCTACCGGCTGATTTTTCTCCCGAAACGCAATCGGTCATCTATCCCAACACTCCCCATCGCCTGCATTACCTCGACTACGAAGGTGCTGTATCGGGTGACCGTGGAAGCGTGAAACGCTGGGATATCGGCAGTTACGAATGGTGTGACCACGCAAGAACTGCACTTTTTTATGGTCGAAAACTGCTCGGCCTATTTACCTGGCAACAGAATAGACTCGGAAATTGGACGTTCGGATGCGTTACTTAACAAGTTGTGTTTGAGCCGGCGACCCGGTGTGACGACCGCCGATAGAAATGGTCGATTCGCCGATTCGGAAGTTCGTGAGCTGGGTTTCCGGGCGGCTTTGGTTCGAGTACAGCCTGCAAATCGCAACCGGGTTGCTGCCATTGCGGTACCAATTCACATCGGCGTTCAGCCGACGTGCGGCGGTTGAAATTTCGTCTAGGATCCAGTTTTTGGGGAGTGGGAGTACGCCGGCGCGAAAGCCGACGATTTCCAACGCCATGAGATTCGACTGATCTTTGACGAGCCACAATCGAACTTCCACTTCGATCACGGTGCTGAAAAATCCAGATCCTTTGCGGATGGCAATACGGAGTCGGTCATCCTCAATGGAGATTCGTTGATCGGGTATGTCGCCAAGATCCGCAAGAGGGTTGTTCTCGCGCTCGCGGAAGAACGCGTTCAGTTCATCCGCTGGAAAGCTCGCTTCCCAGTCCCCTTTCTGAGTCGTCCGCATATCTTCCATCAGCTCGTTCAGCCGAGTGAGGACTTTCCCCGCCTGTGCGGAATCGTCCGCGCGTACAATGTTGGCATTTTCTCGAACGTAGAACTCAGGCTCTTGTTTGAGTAGGAAACCGACGATGCCAAGCGAGACGATGAACAGCATCACCATGAGCAAAACGGCTTTGTAAAACGAACGCCGACGCATAGTAAGCCCAAACGACAGGTCATAACGGATGGATCATCTGTAACCAGTGTAGGGATCGGCGTCAATTGCGAGCCGGCGCTGGGACGCGCCGAGTTTCGGGTTTTTGTTCGCAAACATTTGCTGGGTCAGTTACGTTGAAGTCTCTAACAGGTTTCGTTCGCAGGGGAATGGATCGATGCACCAGTTTAAAACGATGCGGTTACGCCTAGCGGTATTGGCGGGTGGTGTCATCCTCGGCACAGGCACGCCGTGCGTCCTGGCACAAGCACCCGCTTCGAACGATCTCATCGAAAGGGCCAAAGCGCTCCAGCGTTCCAACGAGCAACAAGCCTCGTCGGCTGTCAAAACAGCCATCGACGATGCGACGAAACTCGGTGCCTCCCAGGCCGCGCAAAATCTCAAACTGGTGCGGCTCAACCTCGATTTGCGAAGCGATATCTCATCGTCGAAGCGGGACGAATTGATCACGCTCGTCAGCACGGCGATCCAGAAGTACGACAAAACACCAGCGGCCGCTCCGCTCGATCCGAAAATCGCGCTCAAGAAAGATGAAAATAAAAAAGCCTTGGAATTGGCTGCACAAGAGGCGAAAGACATCCATGAGGCCGTTCAGGGGATCGCGAAAGATTACGAAGCAAAAAACCCGAAAGATGCCCAACTGAAAATTACGGAGATCGCTCGGAAGTACCCGAACAACCCGTCCGTCTTCGCCCTCAGATCGCAGGGCGGCACCGCGTCAGCCATCGAAGAATCAAAGTATTTGTCCGAAGAGCAAGGCCGTCGATTTTTAATGGTTCAAAACGATATCGCTAATTCCGCGATGCCAGCCATCGGGGATATCGAGTATCCGAAGGGCTGGAAGGAAAAGATGCGTCGGCGACTCGAACTGCCGCTGGTCGGCCCCGACGAGAAAAAGATTCTCGAAGCGCTGGAGAAGCCGATCACCGGTGGCATCAAGAGTGCACCATTTGAAGAGTCGCTCCAAAGCCTCTCCACGATGATCGATACAAAATTTTACCTCGACAAAACCTCGTTGGATGAATTGTCGATCGACCTCCGCAAACCCGTGGATGTGCCCGGCAACGTGAGTGCTCGCACCGCGTTGCGTGCGATGCTCCAATCGCAAGGATTGACGTTCATCATCAAAGACAAAGTTCTCCAAGTCGTGTCGGTGGCAAAAGCCAAGGAAAATATGGTGACGCGTTCATACGAAATCCGCGACTTGGTTCAAATCGGAGGGCCATTCAACGGCGCCGTGACTTGGGGGCCGTATCTCGACTTCGAGCAGACCCAGGCGAACGCCCAAATGATGATCGACGCGATCAGCGGTTCTATCGACCCGATGATTTGGAAGAATAAAAGCGGCCCCGCGACGATCACTTTCCATTACCCAAGTATGTCGATCATCGTGCGGGCACCGTCCGAAGTCCATTCCGATCTCAGCAAGAGTTTGGGTCGCCGTTAAACCCGGCTGAAGCTCGGCTCTGTTTCGGTTATCAATGCCGGTTCACCCGTCGTCACCCGAGCGGTGATGACAGTTGGATTCGGATTCTTCAACACCGCGACAAATCGTCCCAGACGGCTGAGCCCCTCACGGAGACGGCCTTCTTCTACCGCATAACTGATCCGGACGAAGTTCTCCCCGGAGGGGCCGTAGGCACAACCTGGCCCCACGAGCACTCGGTGATCGCGTAGCAACTTTTCAGCAAAGCTTCGGCCGTCGATCCCAAGACTCGCAACCGACACCCACATTGTGACGCCTGCGGCCGGCCACGTCGGTTCTAACCCCAAACCTTTGAGCCGGTCGAACGTGTATTGCCGGCGGTCGCGGACTTGCTGGAGCATCGGTGCAAACGCCGCACGATCGCGTATGAGAACCGTCGCCACAGCGTGTTGACAGATCGGTGAAACGGGGGGTGCATTCAAGTTCGCACAAAGCGCGGCCGTGCGAACGAGCTGCCGGTGGCCACTGAGCCAGCCGACCCGAAGTGTGCCTAATCCGTAACCGGCAGTCATGGAATTGATCGAAATCGTCCGCGCATCCATACCGGGAAGTATGGACAATTTCGGCGGTGCCGGATCGAACTGGAACCGAGCGAACGATTCATCAACACAAACGAGGACGTCGTTCCGGTTGGCCAGCCAGGCGATTTCTTCCAAATCTTCGGTCGAGAATCGTCCGCCGGTGGGGTTAGCGGGTTGGGCCAAAACGAGCAACATCGCCCCGCGCATCGCTTTGGTTAGCCCGGCGCTCAAAAATCGTGCACGGCCGTCTTCGCTCCAAGTGGGTACCCACCGAAGAGCCGCACGACGCGATTTGGCCCCGAGGTGAAAGAGCGGCGAACAAGGGTCGAACAGTACTACCCGGTCGCCCGGATTCACAAATGCATCGAGTACCGAGGCATAGGCGCCTCGGGCACCATGCGTGACCAAAATTTGCTCGACAGGATCGACGGTTCGCCCGTCGCGGCGTTCGTGTTCCGCGATGACTTGTCGCAATTTTTCGCTACCGAAAGCATCTTCAGTGTTTGCGTCTCGCGAGGGTCGGAGCATCGGCGGAAGTTCGAATTCCGGCGCGGCGAGGTTCAAATTGACCAAATCGGAACCGGACGATTGCGGAGCGGTCGCCGGATCGAGGAGTTCATTCAGCGGAGCTGCGAGGACGCGATCCGACACATAGCGAGCAAAGCGCGGCTCACCGCCAGTGAGGCGCTTCGCCAGGGGTGTGAATCGGGCGATCCCCGTCCGAACACAGGCTTTCTTGAGCCAAAAGGGAAGTGCCAAACCAGGCCTCCTTGCCAGCGATACCGAACGCATTGAAGTTTCCCATATTGTGTCCGATTTTGACACGACTTGTAAAGTGCGACTTGGCGACCGCACGAACGAATAGAATTCTCACGTGTCCCGTCCCCATGAGATTGTCCATCATGAAGCGAATCCGGATCGGCAACGGCTGCGGTTTCTGGGGCGATAGTCTCGATGCTCCCATCCGCTTGGTCGAGCACGGCCAGCTCGATTATCTGACCCTCGAATACTTGGCCGAATTGACGATGTCGATTCTGGCTCTGCTTCGACAACGCGATCCCGACGCTGGCTACGCGACCGACTTTCTGGATGTGCTATCGCGCCTCGTTCCGACGCTCGATTCGCAACCCAACTTAAAGATCATCACGAATGCCGGGGGGATGAATCCGCGTGCCTGTGCGCTCGCGGCACGAAAGATCGTTCCCAAAGCCCGCATCGGTATCGTCAGTGGCGACGACTTGATGCCGAAACTCGATGAGTTGCTCGCCGAGGGGCACTCTTTCAATCACCTCGATACCGGAGAACCGTTGGTCAATCTGCGCCAGCGGGTTGTCAGTGCGAATGCGTACCTCGGTTCAGCGCCGATCGCAGAATCGTTGGGACGCGGGGCGAGCATCGTCATCACCGGCCGGGTCGCTGATGCTTGTCTCACGGTCGGGCCGTGCTTGCACGAATTTGGTTGGCTTCAAGACGACTGGAATCGGCTCTGTGCCGGTACGGTGGCTGGGCACCTCATCGAATGTGGTGCCCAGGCGACCGGCGGACTTTGGATGAACGCCGATGACTCTACGCACCTGGAAACCGTCGGTTACCCCATCGCCGAAATTGCCGACGATGGGGGTTTCACGTTGACCAAGCCACCGGGCAGTGGGGGCTGTGTGAATTTGGAAACAGTAGCGGAACAACTCTTGTACGAAGTGGCCGATCCAGGACGCTATTACACTCCCGATGTGGTTGCCGATTTCACGACGCCTAAATTTGTGCAAATTGCAGAAAACGTCGTCGAATGCCGCGGCTCGATGGGTAGGCCGAGCACGGACACGTACAAAGTTTCGGTGGCCTACCGCGACGGTTTTGCGGCATCGGGTATGTTGGTGATTCCCGGCCCGAAGGCGGCGTGGAAGGCGCGGCGAAGCGGTGAGATTTTGCTCGAACGTCTGCGGCAAACGGGTTGCACCTTCGAGCATACTAACATCGAAGCCCTCGGTAGCGGCGATTGCGTGCCGGGAGTTCTCGGCAGATTCGACCCCCCCGAAGCGGTGCTCCGGGTCAGCGTGCGTGACCCCGACAAAAAAAAGGTGGAGCGATTCACCAAAGAGTTCGCCCCGCTGGTCACCTCCGGCTTCGCCGGCACCACGGGCTACACCACCGGCAGGCCGGTGGTACGCGAGGTCTTCGCGTATTGGCCGGCGTTGATCGCGAAGAGTGCGGTGCAGCCCGTGGTGGAACTGTTGGGTTAAAC
>JAYSYJ010000260.1:0-10433 GCA_043727675.1 Fimbriiglobus sp. | reverse complement strand
AGTGCCCTGGGTCTATGTGCCCCCGACGGACGCCCCCGACGTGTCGCCGTTGCCGGCGTCGACACGGAAAAGTTTTACCTTTGGCTGCTTGAACAATTCCGCGAAGATTTCGGATCGCTGCCTCGAAAATTGGGCGAAACTAATCCAGTCGTTGCCGGGAAGCCGGTTGGTGTTGCTCGCGGGCCAATCGCAATCGGCCCAGAAACGATTGTCGGAACGGTTCATGAAAGCGGGCATTCTGCGGGATCGAATCCAGCTCGTTTCGCGACTGCCCCGCCGGCAATATTTCGAAACCTATCACGAAATCGATCTGGCACTCGATCCGTTCCCTTACAACGGCGGTGTGAGCACCGGCGATGCTCTCTGGATGGGCGTGCCCGTGTTGACCGTGGCCGGGGCCAGTTACCTGGCACGGCAAGGGGTGATGCAGATGCTCGCGATGGGCCTGCCCGAATTCGTCGCCGAAGATCTCCCGGCCTTAGTACCGTTGGCGAAGATGTGGATGAACCGTCGGCCGGAGTTAGCGCAACTAAGACAGACGATGCGGGAACGACTTTTGGCCAGTCCCCTCGCCGATGCACCACGCTACGTGCGCAATTTAGAAGCAACTCTGCGAGGCGTGTGGGTCAAGCGCTGTGCGAGCCAAGAGCCAGTAATTGAAAATTAGTACGGGAATGCACCGGCCGCGATCCCAATCAATTTCCAACAGTTTGATCCCGACAATTCTCGCAATCCAAGGCTTCGGATTCTTCGGCACACTCAGCACCGCGGAACCTATCTCGTTGCACTTGTTGTACGGGCGAACGCGGTCGCATCGAATCGGAAGGTTCCGACCGACTGCGTCGGCGAATGGGACTGGCACAGTGTTACCAATCGTTGGCGGAGTACCGACGACCGGAGCGAATCGAGCGAGACTGTTGAATCCAATTCGTGGCGAGGCGTTGAAGAATCGGCCGAAACTCTGCCAAGTGCGTCGTGCTGCTTGAAGATACGCTTCGTGCCGCTCCGACTTGCAGCTGATTCGTGGGAAAGTGTTTTCACCCTATTCTCCCGACAGCACACGACCCGCACGATTCGCAACATCGGGATGGATTCTCACCATGAATCGGACCAACAGCCCCATTCGGCGGACGCTTGAGCAATTGGAAGCCCGTGAAAATCCGAGTGTCACGTGGGCGAGCGAATCGTTCGAAGGGCTGGCCCCTCCCAAATTACCAGCGGACTGGGCCACTTGGAGCAATGACGGCGAACCTCAATTCATCACTACCAAACTCGCGGCTGTCTCGGGCACCAACTCGCTGGCTGCACTCGGTTCGACATCCATTTCTTCCCGGCTTTGGAATCGAGCGATTTTCCCCGGCGATTACGGAGCCGCACTGTTCCTGCGGGCGGGTTCTGCAATTCGCATAGATGTTCTGGCACGCGGTTCACAACTCGATAGCACCCATCCGAGCTACCTCGCGGCCGAGTTCAGCGGAACGAGGAGTTTAGAACTCCTCGAAGTGCGCGACGGTGTCGCACTCTCGTTGGGACAGGTGAACTCAATCGACTCGATGAATGCGAAGTGGCTCCGCATCGCGTTGAAACCGGTCGGGGAATGGGCGGGTGTTTCCGTCCAACGCATCGATACTGGTGCCTACCTGAAGTCAGATGGCACATGGCAAGTGGCGGAAGTCGAAGCCATCCGGGTCAAAACCGCGCTGCCGTCTCGTGATGGGGCCATCGGATTGGGTCGCCGGGCCGGTGCATCGGGCATGGCGTTCGTCGACGATTTCGCAGTGCTGGCCCCGCCGGGCGTCAACGAAGCATTCGACACCACGATCCCTTCGAAGCTCCCCGCGAACTGGAATAGTTGGAGCAATAATCAGCCGATAGCGTTCAGCATTGGCACGGGTCATGTGGTGTCCCCCACCCAGGCTCTGACATCCAATGGCATGAGCACGACGCAAAGTCGGGCATGGCTCGGCAGTGCCATCACGGCTGATACGAGTGCTAGTGTCAGCGTGTACGCCGACAATCTGATTCCGTGCGGTGTTTTTGTACGCGGAAGCCAACTCGACTCCTCCCATCCGTCGTATTACTCGCTGAGCGTGACGCGCGGATTGAATGTGCAATTGAAGCGAGTGGTTGATGGGAAAGAAACCGTCTTGGCGACGATCCGTTCCACCGAGTACGTTAGTGGCAAATGGATCCGCTTGACTCTGGTCGCGGAAGGGAACAAGTTGCGGGCCTTGGTCGTTCGCACCGACACGAACCAGTGGCTCAACACCGATGGAAGTTGGAGTGCCAACCCCGAACACGCTCTCGAAGTCACCGACTCTCAGATCGTCGGCGGCGGTTTCGTCGGCGTCGAACGCAGTCGCCTGGCGGCAGGTTCTGTTTGGTTCGATGACTTCGCCATCCGCCCTGCAAAGTCGGTCGGCCCAGTCCTGACTCTGTCTGCTTCGCAATCGGGTCAACTGTATCACGGGGTCGTCTCGTTCCTCGCCTCGACTCCTCCTGGAACGGTGAATCGGCTTGAATTCCGCCGTGAGGGAATCGTCCGCGCGAATGAAATCGGTTCGAGTCTTCGCTACACTCTCGACACCAGCACGCTGACGAATGGCCAACACGAAGTGACCGCCCGTGCCATTGATCGCGACGGCAACGCCGCGACCCAAACGATCATTTTCAATGTTTTCAACGAGAGTGCACCGACCCCGTCCCGTCCGACGGGGGTCAAGAAATACACGCACATCCGGCTGGCGCAATTGGCGTACTCGGGGAATCCGGTCGGGACGTTCGAGCTGAATCTTGCCAAGAACAGTCTCGATTTGATCATTTCAAACCCACGCTATTTGCAGGCGTTCGAGAATGCCTCCGCAGATACCACCAAAGTGGTTTACACCAACCTTTCGAACGTTTACGGAGACTTGCTCACGGATTGGAACTCCTTCGCCGACGCCAATCGCACCTCGCGCGAACAAGCATTCTACCACGTCAGTCAGGCGACCAAATTCACCGGGGCCAGTCCATCGTCGCTCCCGGTGAATTACTTTTGGAACGTGCAACGGATCGATGGCGTCAGTGCTCCGATCGATCTGACTGTCGAAGCACGCGGCACCCGTGAAAAGGGCGTACCGCTCAGTAGCGTTGGGACATCGCTCGTGGTGGGCTTCGTGGAACGGTTCCGTGAGTTGAATTTCAATTTCACAAAACCAGCCCAAACGGGCTGGAGTGGTCTGTTGGAATACGTCTCGGCCGTGAATGCCGATGGCAGTCCGGCCACTTGGAAGACACTCTCATTGCTCCAAGATGGAACGGGGGGATTTCGCACGAATGGAGCGATCACGTTCGACCCGCCCGCAGACTGGGTCTCATCGAAAGTGATGGGCGGTACCCAACAATTGCATCAACTGCGAATCCGCACACTCAGTGGCTCGGCTTCGCAGGCTCCGGAAGCGAGGAGTATTTTGGGACGCGATTACGTCCAGGCCAACGGTCGGGCGGCGGGGGTGATCTCGGCTTTCGATTCCGAAGCGGATGCAAACCATGATGGCTATCTCAGCGACGCGGAATACAAGAATCGACGCTCGGGGTTCGATGCCCGTTTCGAGTACGAATCAAGGCTCTTCTACCCGTACTATGGCCAGATGCGCTTCGTGGTGAACCCATCTTCGATAGCCGTCAAACAGTGGTTCGCGGAATACAACCTCCGCAGCTTGCAACAAAATCCACTGGCGGACGGTCTGTTCATCGACAACTCGAACGGCAAAGTTCCATTCAAGGGAACACCGGTGAATGAGTCGATTGATTCGTTCACGCAAGACTACGCTGCGCTCGTCGCCTCGATCACCAAAGCCATTGCGCCGAAGTGGACCGTGTCGAACACGTCCGGTTCGTTTGCGGAAGGCGACCCGGTGGCGAAAGCGTCGACGGCCGTGCTCGAAGAATTCGTACTGCGTCCGAACAACAGCAACTGGGCCCAAGTGCGGGATGTGTCCGAACTCATCGCACGGCGTTTGAACGCCGACAGCCCGTCGCCGTATGTAATTCTCGATAGTCACTCGGGCAACTTGGCGACGAATGATCCCCGGTCGCAGATGGGCACGCTGGCGTATTATTATTTGCTAGCCGACCCTGACAAAACCTTCCTGATGTTCAACGGTGGTCAAGCTCCCGCCGTAGCTTGGAATCAAATCTGGGTACCAGCGGCGACGGTCGACGTAGGCAAACCGGTCGGAGCCTACACCACTTGGGCCACTGGGTTGGATCCGGAAAACGCGCGGCTCACCTTCAAAGTGTTGCGACGCGAGTATCAGAATGCCATCACCGTTTTCAAGCCGTTGTCCTACAAACTCGCCACCGGCACTGGAACATCCTCCGACGCGACGGCGACCACGCACGCCCTCGGTGGCAGTTTCCGGCGGTTGAACCCGGACGGTTCACTCGGCCCTGTTGTCACCAGTATTAGACTTCGCGGCGGGGAAGGGGCCGTCTTGATGCGGGCGTAGGTTTCGCCTTCAACAGATCTTCAATGATCGCATCCGCCAGCCGGCGACCGGAACGAGTCAGGCACAACGCCGACTCGGTGCAAGTCAATAACCCTTGCTCTTGCAGTGCCGGTAAGCGGTTGTGCACCAGTGGCTCGAACGCAAAGCCAGTCTGCTGTTCGAACGACCTGAAGTGGATTCCTTCCGTTCGGCGTAATTGCACCGCGAGCGTTTCGTAGGCCCGTTCCAACGGCGTGAGCCGTTCGGATTGAAACGCAACGGAATCTCCTGCCAGCATTTTCCGGATGTAATCGCTGGTGTTGCGGACATTGAGCTCCCGGCTGTAGTTCACGTACCGTGCAGCCCCAACACCAAAACCGAAGTACGCTTCATTTGCCCAATAGTGCTGATTGTGTCGGCAGCGGTGGCCCACTTTGGCGAAATTGGAAACCTCGTATTGTTCGAGTCCGACGCTCGCTAAACGGTCGATGCCGAACTCGTACATCGCCAGTTCATCGTCTTCGGTGACAGGGAACAGTCGGCCTCGTTCGCGGTCTTTCCAGAGAGGCGTTCCCTTTTCATACGTCAGGCCGTACGTCGAGAGGTGTTTCGTTCCGTACGCGATCGCGGCATTCAGATCGCGTTCCCAATCGGCCAGCGTGGCCCCCGGCGCACCGAAGATCAGATCGAGTGACAGTTCCAAACCGGCCGCTCGCACGGCATCGAGAGCTTGTGGTATCTGCTCGTAACGATGGACGCGGTCGAGCGCTTTCAAAAGATGCGGTTGGAACGATTGCACACCGACACTCACGCGGGTGACTCCCGCATCCGCGAGCAACTGACACGTCTCCGCATTCAAGCTTTCCGGGTTCGACTCGATCGAAAACTCCCCTCCGGTATTCAGAGGCAACCACTGTTGGATCGCCACTAGCACCCGGCTCAGTTCTCGTATCGGCAAGTGTGTTGGCGTCCCGCCGCCGATGAAAATGGTATCCACGGGCCGCGGGGCTTCGAGGCGGGCCAATTCGGCGGTCAGGGCGTCCACATAAAGCGGCATGAGGCTGTCTTGCCCAACGCTCACTGCGAAATCACAATACCCGCAGTGGTGGGCACAGAATGGGATGTGAACATAAGCCGCACGCGGCTCGATCCAAGCAGGTAAACGATTCATACCGTCAGTTTAGGCCCGACTCGGAACAAACGCGAAAATGACCCGGTTTCGGCGGGTCATGCTATGGGTCTTGCTATCTTCCCAAGGCGTACGCCACGAAGTCTTTGAGGGCGTAGTTCGCACCTAGTGCCGGGTGCCAATCCGGGTTCTGGTTCAACAAGGAATTGTTGTCGCCGAACATGAGGCCGAGGAACACTTCCGCGACGATTCGGCCACCGACCGGGCCGAGCCGCGGTGTCATAACGTTGCGCACGCCGTTGACCGGAGTCAGCACCGATTCTTGATGGTGCAGAGTTTCCGCGAGGATATATGTCCAGAGAGGGCAGTTGTGGGCGAACACATTCCCGAACGACGTGATGGGCTTGGGAGCCTCGGGATCCGGTGGCTTCGGCAGATTTTCGACGAACTTGCCGATCAAGATTTGGTCGTCGCGCAGTGGCGTCAGCCCCATGGCCCGTGCGACACTTTGTCCGGATGGCAGGCCTAAACGCCAACCGCGAATCAGGTTCCGCAGGGGGAGCGACGCCGGCAAATCCGATGCGACCGACGCCGGCAAATTGGACAGTGGGTTCACCGCCGAAGTATCGAGTCGATAAGCGAATTGAAGACGGTTTGTTTGGCCAACGGCGTCGGAATCCCGGATGTCGATGTCGATGAAGCGCCCCCAATCGATACCCCACACCGGGATCATTTCACGAAACCCGGTCAGGCCTTCGGGTAAACCTTGGCTCGGAACGGGGAAGATCGGCAGCAGGACATTGTCGTTGAGGCGGTAACCCGGACGAACCATCGAGTGCCCCAGTCGGTACGCCGCGACCGAGAACTCGACCGGCATGAACGGATCGTTGCGGTAGTGGTAGAACTTGAGCTTGTGCGCATCGAAGCGTCCATCAGGCCCTTCCAACTTGGCCAACACTTTGGAGTGGACGATGCGGGGGAGGAAGTCGTGCAGTACGACGTACTGATAATGATGGCGGACGATTTGTTGCAGTTCCGAAAAGTCCAGGCCGGGATTCTCGGCGACGGTGCGATTGTGAAATCGCAAGAAGAGTCCCTGGAGTTGCGAGACGATGGTGTTTTCATCGTTTCGCGGGTCGCCGATCAGCGCACGCCGTCGACCGATCGCAGCGTTGTTCCGCGGCAGATCTTTCGCATTCGCATCACCGCCACCACCAATCGGTTCGCCGAGCAAGAACGAATTCCCACCGTCGTACAAGTACGGTTGATCGTCCGGGCCGCGCCCGTAGACGTTGTCGAGATCGAACGCCGGTGTCCGGAAGTCGACCAGCGCGTCCGGATCTTTATTCTTTTGGAGCGTGCTGCTCGGATCGAACGTGATGTCGTGGTCGATGAACTGGCCGAAATAAGTGTAGAGTGAGGGAATCCCGCTCTCCTCGGCGTCCGGGTGATCGCTGAGCGGATCGAATCCGGCCGACATACCTGCGCTCAGCGCGGTGAGGTTGGCTATGGTCTCGGTGTCGGACTTGCCGAATTTGGCGTGCTTTAATTGGCGGAACATCCTGCCGAAGTAGCCCTGGTACAGTGGCGATGACTTCGTGGCCATCAACCCGCGCAAGGGCGTTCCGTGTTTCCCGCTCATCAGATTCTCCCGATGTGAAGTGGTGTGCCGAGTCGATCAGAAACTCGGACTCAATGCGAAATGGACGAGAAGTGATCGTAAAGCCTGTTCCATGATCGGGTCAAGTCGATTCGACCAAAACTGAACCGTTCGTTCCGCAATGAAAATACTTCAGCAGTACTTTTTCGCAGAATGAACGGTTCGGTTTCAATCTCAGCCACCAGTTTTTTACGGCAGTAGGAAAATGACTCCGAGGATCGCGCCGGCGCCGAGTGCTCCACCCTTGAGGGTGATTTCTGGCGGGTACAGGTAGTATGGCACAGGGCTACCCGGTAAGAACTTGCCGGCATTGGTGTCGTAGCGCTCTCGCAAATTCGAGGCGATGTGGCTCGGCCATAACAGCAGATCTTTGTAGAAGTATGCTGCCGAGACGAACGGCTGAGCCATGCCGAGGTTCCAGCCGTAGCGTTCGGCGTTCTTTTCTTCGAAGAACAACCGGCGGTGCACCACGTAACCGGGTTCCAATAAAGCCCGCATCGGCGGTGTCGTGCTGGCTCGAGAGGGCATCGAGAGGTTTGTTCGCGCCAGATCGCCGGAAGCCGATTTCAAAATGTCCGCATGGCGGACGTCGTCACCCGTCATTCGGAAGACTTCCTCCTTCGACGGTTCTGCCCGGGTTGGCGTGGCCGGAGGCGTCGCTTTTGGATCGGCGGGTTTCACGTCCATCGGCAGTTCAGCCGGCTTTTGGAACAGAACCACGCGCGTGCCAATCGAGTCGACAGGGGCACTCGCCGGGAAGACGGTCTGTGGCGGCGCTGCGATTGGTTTCGTGACAACTGGAAGTGGCGGCGGAGGTAGCACCATGATCGGTTTGACCACGGGTGGCAGCACAGCGGGTGGTAGCACCATGATCGGATTGACCACGGGTAAAAGCACTGCGATTGGCTGCGGGGCGGTTGGCACCACCTTCGGAGCGGCGGGTATTGCCGTCGTCGGGAAGGGGGCCCACTGCGTTTGAGCCGGGGCATTATTTTCCCACTTGGGTGCTTGGGCCGACGCCCAACTCACACCCGTGAACACGAGTAGGCTAGTCGCCATCACCCGTGGTATAATTCGCCACGCTGTAATTGGGCGACTCTTGTGTGATCGAAATGTCATGTGGATGACTCTCCTGAACGGAAGCCGCGGTCACTTGGATGAACCGTGCTTTCGTGCGCAACTCTTCGAGCGTTCTGGCACCGACGTACCCCATTCCCGATCGTAAGCCACCGACGAGCTGGAACACGTAGGGTGCGAGTGGCCCCTTGTAAGGAACGCGCCCCTCGACCCCTTCGGGCACCAACTTGCTGGCCGACTGTTTCCCTTCGGCCCCGCTTTGCATGTAGCGGTCGGCCGATCCCGCTTGCATCGCACTCAACGAGCCCATGCCCCGGTAAGATTTAAAACTTCGCCCGCGGAACAAGATCATCTGACCGGGGCTTTCAGCGAGACCGGCGAACAAGCCGCCGACCATCACCGAATGAGCACCGACCGCCAGGGCCTTGGTGATATCTCCGGAATAGCGAATGCCACCGTCGGCAATCGCGGGCACATCGGTGCCCTTCAAACCGCGCAGGGCATTCGCAATCGCCGACATCTGCGGCACACCGACCCCGGAGACGATCCGCGTCGTGCAGATGCTCCCCGGCCCGATGCCGACCTTCACCGCATCGGCCCCAGCTTCGGCCAGTGCCCGTGCCCCCTCGGCCGTGGCCACGTTCCCGGCGATCACATCGACGCCGTAACGTTTCTTCAATTCCCGAACAGTATCAGTCACGTTTCGACTGTGCCCGTGTGCCGAATCGACCACGAGCAAGTCGACACCGGCTTTGATCAGCGAATCGGCCCGTTCGTAATCGAGGACACCAATGGCGGCCCCGACACGCAATCGACCGCGACTGTCTTTGCAAGCCATCGGGAAGTTTTCGTTCTTCTCGATGTCCTTGATTGTGATCAACCCCTTCAAACGGAATAAATCGTCCACCAGGAGCAGTTTCTCCACTTTATTTTCGTTAAGAGTCCGTTCCGCCTCGCGGAGAGTCGTTTGTTCCGGCGCGGTGACCAAGTTTTCCTTGGTCATCACCTCCGAAATGAGCTGGTCGTTGTTTTGGAGAAATTTCAAATCCCGGCGAGTCAAGATTCCCACCAGTTTGCGGTCGTCGCCGATGGTGATGGGAACCCCGGAGATGTGGTGAACCTGCATAATTTGGCGGGCCGTGCGAACGGTTTCGTTCGGCGACAGCGTGATCGGATCGGTGATGACGCCGTTTTCCGACCTCTTCACCTTGTCGACTTCGCGCGTCTGAGTTGGTACAGCGAGATTCTTATGAATGATGCCGATGCCGCCTTCTTGGGCGAGCGCGATGGCCAGTTCACTTTCGGTGACGGTGTCCATGGGCGACGACAAAATCGGGATGTTCAGCCGGATGTTGCGTGTGAGTTGCGTCCGGACATCCACATCCCGTGGAACCACATCGCTGAAGTTCGGTTCGAGCAAGACGTCGTCGAAAGTGATTCCCTGATACGAGATTCGATCTTGCATAGCGCACTCCGTGGAACAGGGCTTCCGATTGATTCCCCATTGTAGGAGTTCGCGCAGAAAGTGAGGGCCAGGTGTCACTTGCGAATCCGGATTTCATACACCCGGTTCGTGGTGGCGAGTTCGGGATTCGGGTTTCCACCGGTGAGTGTGGCAATGTCGTCTTTTACGGAGTATTGGAACGCTTCCCCGGTGACGGGATCAAGTGGCAGCGGTGTTTTGATGGCTTTGAGAGTCGCCGGGAGTTTGCCGGCGTTCTCGAAAGCGTGCAAGCGGATGGCTTCGATCACGCGGAGGTAGGCCACACGTTGCTGGAGGCGGATGCGAGCACGACGGACAGCATTGGTGGCAGGTAAAAGAGCCCAAGAGAGCAAAGCGTCCGGCGATGTATCGATTCCGTTCCCGATTCTTTCGGAGTCAGGATGGGGTAAGCCATAACTTTTGAACATCTCGTCGAGATCAACTTCGTAGTGTCGAACATCGGTGGTGGCGATCACTTGTAATGCCGAAAACGTCTTGACGGTATCCGGTTGCATTCCTGTTTCGATCAAGAATGCACGTCCTGCTGCAACCTTTTTTTCATCCTTCACGAGTTCGGCGTAGCGGGTCGATGCGGGAATCGATTTCTTCTTT
>JAYSYJ010000259.1:0-3456 GCA_043727675.1 Fimbriiglobus sp. | reverse complement strand
AACCGGCCCAGTTGACGGGAACGCCGACCGGGTCGACGAGGAAGTCGAACGTCCAGACGAAGTAACTCTGGTGGACGGCCGCATCGATGAACGTCACCAGGAACAGGACCGCGATGAACGGATTCTTGAGTAGCCGCATCGCCTTCAACCACGCCAGCGAGTCCCCGGCGACGGCGGGCTTCGGCGGGGTGTGCGGCAGCAACAGGCTGTAGGCGGCGAGCAGGAACGATGCTCCCCCGGCCACGAGGAAGACGTACCGTTTGCCGGCGAGTCCAGCGGCTCCACCCAGCGGCGTGCCGAGCGCTTTGTCGAACCAGTCGAGGGTGCCGGTCGTCGGCATCGCGTTTACGGCAGCCCAGTCGATGAGAATGAAGATGAACGGCCAACTGGCGGCGATCCAGCCGATGGTGCCCCACAATCGCACCGGGCCGAATTGCTTCGACGGGTTCGTGAACGCCGCGAAGGCAATCGAGTTCGTGATCGAAATCGTCGGCACATAAAAGATCGAGTGCAAAAGCATCAGCGCGAAGAACGCCCAGAACGACGCGAGCGGGGTACTGGCGTCGCCAACGATGTCGGCACCCTTCTTCTCGGTGATCACGAAGGTGACGATCGGTTTCTTGGCGACTTCCAGTTTGGCGAACTCGTCCCAGTACTTCGCCCCTGTTTCACCGGTCACATTGTCGACCACCACTTTTGTGCCGTCGGCCATTCTCCCGACGCCTTTGGTATCGCCCTCGCCCCGTTCGGTGATCGTCACCGAGTTGAATTCGCCGACGGCGGTTCCGAGTGGCGTTTGCAAAAAGAACAACCCGAGGATGGCCAACCCGCCGATGAGATGGCTGACCGCGAGGAACTTCTCGGCGGCGAACATGCGATCCGCGAACTGGGTGCTGAAGAAGAGGGCGAACAGCGCGCCGAGGTTAAACGCCCCGAAGACCAATCCGTTCATCCACCACTCGGTGAACTTCAAACCGGGGATGTACGAGAAGCCGATCTCGAACCAGGCCCCCCAGATGAAGAACTGCAGGAACATCATGATGCTGAGCTTGAACATCAGGCCGCTGGGAGGGGGTGCGGCAGAACCTGCGGAAGCACCGGACGAAACGACGGCGGGAGGGGCGGCCATGCAACAACACTCCGAAAGGAAACTCAAGTCGATGCGCAGAATGTAAATCGACGCCGTGATCTCGGCAATCGGAAACCGTCCAATGCCCCGATAATTTTCGCGGGCCGACCGCATCGGCCGGGTTCGTTCAGTCCGGTAATTCGTCCACAAAGCGGACGAGGCCCCCGGTCTCCTCGCGGTTGTTCGCCTTCTTCAGTGACGTCGGAATGTACAAGTGGCGGACGCCGCTGTCGGGGCTGGCCGGGAGCCAAACCGGTTGCGACATCACATCGGCGATCCGCCCGGTCGCTTCTTGAATGCTCCGCATCCAGAAGATCTTCCCGTCCTTCGGGTCGTGGCAATACACGCGGCCGTCCTTGGTTACTACGTACAGCGCCGAAGTGTAGCGACCGCGCGAAAACGTGGCGATGGTCGGCCCCGTCACCATCGGGGTGCCGAGATCCATGATCCAGATCATCTTCCCGGTGCTGCGGTTGAGGGCGTACAGTTTGGCATTCCGCGAGGCGAAGTAAATGGCCTCGGCATCGGCGCAGATTTGCGTATGGACGGAACGGGACAGCTCGAACTTCCACGTTTGCTTCCCCGTGAGGCGATCCAAACTCAGCACCATGCCGGCGGCCTTGGATTCGCGCGGTTTGCCCGGCTCCACCTCCGTGGAGAGGTCATCGAGCAGCGCCCCCGTGCCGAGGCCGAACACGACTTGATTGCCCGTGACCAGAGGCGAGCCGAACGACCGCAGCGGCGTCTCGACTTTCCAGAGTTCCACCCCCGACTTCGCATCGAGGCAGAATGCGGCGAATGTGTTGTAGCCACTGCCGCCGTAGAGTTTGCCGTCGGCCACGATCACCGGCGTGTCGATGTGAAGATTCTGCTCGTGGCCCCGGTAGTGCCAAACTTCTTCGCCCGTGTTGGCATCCAGGCAGAACAGGCCATCTTCGCCGGCGGAGAAGTAGACTTTGCCCCCGGCGACGCAAGGCGTCCCTTCGGTGTGACTCTTTGTGGTGAAGGCCCAGAGCTGTTCCCCGGTGACCGCGTTCAAGCAGTAAAGTTTGCAATCCTGATTTTCGTGCATCCCTTCGCCGAAAAAAAGTTTGCCGTCGGCGACCACCGGCGTCGAGAAGATCGGCAACACCCCATCCGCGCCGCCGAACTTCCAGCTCTGGCGGCCGCTGGCACGGTCGACGCAAACCAACACCCCGTAGGCCCGGACGCCGGCGAACATCTGCTGACCACCGAAGTAAGCGCGTTCCGGCGTGAGACACACCCCCGACAACACGAGTTCGACATCCGGTGTCTCGAACCAAATTCCGGCATCGAGCAAGACAGGGTTGTTCTTCGATGGGGCCGCGGCGGCTTCGCCGAGTTCACCCGTGACCACCACTTTGCCGACGCTCGGCAGACCCAGCACGAACAGCACGATTCCGAATAGGAACATCCCCGATAAGCCGACCGCTTCGCCGGAGAGACTCATGCGCACCGGCTCCGGGCCGACGTCGGCATCGGCGCTGAGGATTCGATAACCAGCGTAACACGTGGCCACAATCAACCCGACCCCGGCGGCGGTCATTTCGCGGCCGGGGGTGTCGAAGAGTTCAGGGAAGCCGAAAACCCAGCCGATGCCGAGCAAGGCCACGGAAACGCCTAGCGCGAATGCTCCGAGTATCAAAAACGCTTTGCCAGAAGGCGCTTCCGTCAGTCGGGGATCTTCCTGGGCCACGACCCGGTAGCGTCTGCAAGCCACCACGATTCCGAGGGCGATGATCACCAGCAGCACCCCGGTGAACGCGCTTTTGTTGAAGTACCATTGATCCGGAAGATATTTGTGGGTGAAGAAGTAAATCGCGGCGAGGGTACTGGTGATGCTGGTGACGACGAGGAACACGCGCCAGCGTTGCAGGCCACTGGCAAGGCCGGCAAATACGTTCGGGAAGATCGCGGCGAGGATCGCCAACGGAGCGATGAGCACGAACGACGGAATCACCCCCAAGAGCGGGCCAGAAACGAAACCGGCCGGCTGACGCCGGCCATTTACTTGCTTGTCTTTCTTCTTCTTCTCCTCTTCAACCGTCGGCCCATAACCGTGAGGTTCGTTTTCGTCCGGCTCCGGCGGTTTCTTATTCCCACTCACGGCGTCTTCGATCACCGTTTTCAACTCCGCCGTCGTCCCTTTGAATGTCCGGCGAAAGTACGGTTCCGCGTGGAGGAACGCCCATCGCACGGCTTTTGTCTCCGGGTCGGTGGTGCCGTTCATCTGAAACCACGTCCCTTCGAGGAACGCGGTCGCGTAGTATTTGCCCTTGTCTTCGGAGACAAACACGATGAGTTTA
>JAYSYJ010000258.1:0-30999 GCA_043727675.1 Fimbriiglobus sp. | reverse complement strand
CGTCGACACGCTTCAACGGGAGGAATTGCCAAGTCGTCCAATCTTTGATTTTACGGTCGTAAACGCGGTAAACGATCCAGGCACTCGATATTCCGAGCGGCGATTGGGCCGCATACGCGATCTGCACGCGGCCATCTTTGGCCAACGGCATGCCCCGGACTTCGTAATCGTCGAGTGTGCCAGAATCTTTGGGGGACTTCAACACTTCGTCGAGCAGACGCACATCGGGTGCCCGATCCGGGCTGATCGAGATTCCCCGTCGTGGCGGGCTGAGGTTCTGGAAGTCGTTGTCGTCGAGCATCTCGATGCTGTACCCGGTCGGGAACTTCGCGAGGTCGAAAGTCGCCTCGGCCGTTTGTCGATCTTCGGAGAGTGCCATGGCCGGTCGAGTGAGGACGGTTTCTAATCCTTTTGGATCCCGGGCGAAGAGTACCAACGTTGCGGTTTTGAGCGGCTTCGACGCCGCCACGGAAATGCGAACGGTGCAATCCGGGTGGGCGATCACTTCCCCCTGCGTCGCGATCTGTTCGTAAACGCGTTGGCCTTCGGGGTCAACATATTGCGGCAGTCGAACCCAAGCGTTCAACTCTTTCACCGACGGTCGCGGTTCGAAGCGGACTTCGCCAATATCTCGGAGACGGCCATCGCCGAAGCGTGCTTTATATTTGAATGGTTCCGACGACGGTGGCAAACTGACCGTGAAAATGGCCGCACCATCCGAGGTGCGTTCGAGGAATTTGCCCGGGTACTTTTCGCGTGGCTGGCCCGTCGGATAGACGAAGATGGTGCCGGTGCTTTCTTCCGAAATTGGCCCGAGAACACGAAAGCGCAATTCCACGGCATCGCCGCTGGGCCAAAGTGTTTTGCTCTCGTTGACAACTTGGATTTTGCGTGGGATGTCCACGTTCAATAACGCTTGGCGCTGCAACAGCACTGAGGTGATCCCGGAAGCGAATGCGAAGATGGCTCCGCAAAATAGCAGCACGCCGAAGAACAGACCGACGGCCCAGTAGAGTCGATTCGGGTTCGCCAGCCGGCTGAGCCGGTGTGACTTCAGCATCTCCCTCGCTTCACGTTCGACAGCGGCGATCAACTGTGCCGACATCCCCTCAGTTTGAGCGTCGGCTCGAGTCAGTTGCAGCGTGGTGACCAAGCGGTGATCGAACTCCGGAATCGACGATTCGGCTCGCCCTGCGAGTTCAACCAACGACGGCCGGCGCAAGCGAACCACCAAAACATAGGCAGCCCCTAGAAAGAGAACCACCTGACTGACCGTGAGGACGACACGGAACCAGTACGGGGTACTCGTCCCTTCTTCCGAAACATTGTCGATGTAGCGATCCAAGTAAAAGTCGACGAGGCAGGCCACGGTAAGCGAGGCGGCGATCAGCACGATCAGCCACGCCGCACCGCGGGCCGTCGAGTAGACCCACTCGCGGAATTGCCAGGCACGGAGTTGTCGAGTGAGCACGGACATAGTTAACTCAAGCTGTTAAATTTGCGGATAAACCATTCCAATGAGAGCACTGCGATCAACAGGATCAGGGCCGGCCAACCCCAGAGGACGATTTCGTTGCGTTGCAACAGCGGCGGGCCTTCTTTCGATTGCACATTTTTGACCAGCGTGTGCAATTGCTCTTCGCGGTAAAAGCGACCGGGATTGCTCTCGTCGCCAGTCTTCGCCGCCAGCTCTCGCATCTCCCCTTCCGCTAGCCCACCCGGTGCGAGTTCGTGCCCAGGCGGCAAGTTCACCCGGTATTCGAGCGCGGCCGTCTCGGTGGCATTCTCGACTTTCAAAGCGAAGCGACCGAGGCGGTTGAACGGGATCGTCGCCACGTATTCGCCCGGCTGTCCCGGCAACGATTTCAATTCCACCGGGAACGAACGATCTTTGTCGTCCGCATCGACATCGATCCTTTCGACTCGCGCACCGATGCGGTCGGTCACCAGTGGTTTCAAATCTTGACTGTACAACCGGGCGTAGACTTGGGCCGTCTTGCCGAAGGTCGGTTCCGCTGTGTCCAACGAAAGCTGCGTGAGCTTGGTGCCGAGCGTGCGTGGTACACCCGCCAAGTAAACGGCCTGCGTCCAGAAGCGGCCGAAGAGTTGCTCGGCTGTGTTGTAACGCCAGCGCCAAGTTTCATCGATACCAGAATAGAGCACGAAACCCTTACCGTAGTAGTGGGTCGCCAGCAAGGGCATCGGTTTATCGTCGGTCGTTTTGGCAGTCGGGTGGACGAGGTAAATTTCTGATGCGGGCTTGATTTTTTTCACCGGGTAGTGCCAGTAGAGTTCGGGCAAGGTCGTCCAGAGCCGTTTGTTGTCTTCGGCGTTGTCTTCCAAACTCATGAGCAACGACCGCGAGCCGTGCGGCGAGACGATCGGGCGAAATCCTTCCGTCCGTTTTCCGGAGTCGGTGACGAACGTCGCTTTCTCGAATTCGACAGGCAGGATGTCGGCGAGCGCCGTGCCGAGCCACGATGACGGTCCGTTGGCTTTGCCGGCGATGTGGATCATGCCGCCGCCTTCGCTCACGAAGTCGCGGATCGACTCTTGTTGTTCGCGGGTGAAGTACGCCGCCGGTACGTCGCCCAAGATCAACAGATCGTATTCGGCGAGCTTCTGGCGCGACTCGGGGAAGGCCGCTAAGAACGGATGTTCTTCGCTTTCCGAACGCATGGCTCGGGAATCGCCTTCGGTCAGGATGAATTTCGCTTGCACCCGGCGATCGCGCATCAACCCGCGTTGGATGAACTTAAAATCCCAGCGCGGTTGGGAATCGACCATCAGCACTTTCACTTTGCGATCCACGATGCGCACCGACTTAGAAAGTTCGTCGCTGAAGACTTCTTCCGAGCCACCGGCGCGCGGCACACGCACTTTGACACTCGTCACCAAGTCTTGCTTGCCGGCGATGGCATCGCCCTTCGTCGGCACGAAAGAGAGCATCTCGCGGATATCGTCGCCCTCTTTGAGGTCGATCGATTTCGAGACCACTTCTCGGCCGTTGAGTTTCACATTGAACTCGACCTTGGCACCGGCTTCGAAACCCTTGGCGCGGAACCGCACCGGGATCACCGAATTGTCGTCGACAAACAAGTTCTCTTGAGTCTGCACATCGCGGATTTGGAGTTGGCCAAACGCGGAACTTCCGATTCCGTAAATGTGCAGCGGAACTTTTAATTCGCCGCAACGCCGGGCCAGTTCGGCCAAGCTCTTCCCGCTGGCGTTCTCCCGACCGTCGGTCATCAGCACCACGGCTGCAGGGAGTTCGCTTTCATCGCGGTTCAGCAAATCGAACAGACCATCGACCAGTGCCGTTTGGTCGTCTTTGCCGTCGATTTTGTCGAGCCAATTTGCACTCCGTGGATCGAGTGCCGAGCGCTTCGATCCGAAGCTCGCTACTTCGAGCGGGCCTTTGCCACGCAGTTGTTCGAGCAAGTTCAACCGAGAGTTTTCGAGAGCTTTTTTAGCCAGTTCCATTCGACTCGGCTTCTCCGGCAAGCTCGAAGGCAATGCCACCATGTCCGTCGGAATCGGCCCATCGGGCGCTACTAAATCGTAGGCCACAGCGACACGGAATCGGTCGGCAACGTTGGTACGGGCGTCCTTATTCAACATGCTTTGGCTATTGTCGATCAGCACGGCGATGGGTCGTGCTCGAGCGGTCGTCGTTTGTTCCACCCACGTGGGCCTCAGCAGCAAAAAGAGTATGAACGTCATGGTGAAACAGCGCAAGCTCGCAAGCACCAACCGCACGAACACGGGCACGCGTTTTGACTCACGCACATAGAGTGCCAGCACGAGTGCACAGGCCACCAATGCCAGTACCAGCGCAACCGGCCAGGGGAACCAACCCCGGAGCTTGAGAGGGAATTCCAACGTCGCAAATAGCATCGAATCGGTCATTCGTCCCTTTCGCGTGTCATTCGGTTCTCGGTCACTTCGCCCGGCCACATCTCCACGCCCAGATCGCTTCTAGCACCGCCACCGCGAACAACAGCATCAACAAATAGACGGTCAGTTCTCGGCGGTCGCGTTCACTGCCGACCAACGAATCGGCTTCGTTGCCAGCCGTCACCAGCATCGGCTTGAATCCGATAGCCCCCGCGACCGCTTCATCGGTCATGCTGTCGAGATCGTACGATTCCCGCTGATCCGGATTCACCGCGAAGCGCGGCCCTGTCAGCGACGATTCATCTTCGTAGCCCATTTGGTAAACTCCAGCCACGAAGGCATTCGTGGCGGTGACACACGGCTTGCCGCCCTCGCTGGCGACGACGGCCTTGCCGAGTTTAGTCCGACTCTTGTTCGGCCGCATTAAGTCGATCACTCGGGCCGCTTCCGGTGGCGTCCATGCGAACGTTTCCCCAGCGACACGATTTGTTCCCGGTGGCACGCGTCCAGTGAAGTGCGACAGCACCATCTGGACGATCGAAAGGTACGAACCGGACTTGGAAGACCAGTTTGTCCAGGTCGCATCCAGACTCGTGTGCAAAAAGAGCACTTCACCATCGCCGAGGGCTTTGGCCGTAACGACGGGCTTGCCATTGTCGAGTCGCATCAACACGCGGCCGCTTGTGGCAGGGTTCGCCTCGTTGGTGCCGAGGTATTTCCAGATGTCCACGTCGGCGGTTACGGTGGCATAAGGTTCTTCGCGGAGTCGCATGAGGAACGACGGCGATTCGGTGGTATCCGGAGCCGGTTTGAAGGGTGTTTCTGGCTTCGTGGTCTCGGCGGCACTCAGTTCAAACGGTAGCAATCCCAGTGGACGGAAGACGTCGTTGTAACCCTTTGGCATCGTGAATTCGCCAGCCCCGATGAGAAGACCGTGTCCTTCACTCACGAATTTCGCCAATCGGTCAACGAACGGTTGACTCAGTCCGGGAATGCCGGGGCGATCCCGATCCGAGGCGGGCACGTTGACGAGGATGCAGAAATCAGCGTCGTTCAACAGAGCAGGGGATGCTTCGTCCGGTGTCACATCGGTGACTTTAATGTAATAGTCGGATCGGTTGATTTCGGGCACCGGAACCAAGGCATTCTGGATGTAGTGCCCCGACGATTCTTTCGAGTCGCGTGGGTCGCGATTGCCGTCGACCAGCAACACGCGAACGCGATCCCGCACTAGAATCAATTTGTCGAAGCGGTTATCGCCAGGGAGATCGTCGGGCGTACTGGTGACGATGGGTTGTCCGGGCAGGGCATCCGTAGCACTTTCACCGATCTTCGCCGTCAGAAGGCTCGTACCGGGCTTCGAAAGCAATCCGGTGAGCGTGACGGGGAAGGTCTGCCCCGGTTCGATCCGCGGCGCTAACCCGCTGTCGATGTTCTGCAATTGGCCGTCTACTTCCAATGTGACTGCAACATTCAGCACCGGGTTTTTGCCCGTGTTCTTCAGCAGCACGGTGAAAGGCAACCGGGTATTCGTGTGCGGGATACCACCGGGGAACACGATGTCGGACACGAGAACGTTGTTCACCGGGCGATCGGGATTCCCGCACCGGACAATGATCAACGTAGCCCGCTTCTGGATCTCCTTGGCTTTTTCTTTGAGTGCCGCGGCTTGTCGTTCCCAACCGTTTTTTTGAAGATCGCTGAAAATGTACAGTTCTTTATTTGTCCCCTCGGCACGGTCGAGTGCCGCATCCCCGTCGATCAGCCCCGGCAGAATATCACCGGTCAAACTGCTGAGTTCGACACTCCGGACAACATTGCGGGCTTGGTCGAGGTTGGTCGGTGTGAATGGCAGTTGAGCCGTGCGGTCGGTGCAGGTAAAGATTTGCACCGAAGAGTTACGTGGCAGGCTATCGATAATCGAAAGTGCCGCTTCCTTGGCACGGTCGAGTCGATTCTTATCTTGGTCTTTCGCCCCCATGCTGTAGGAAGTGTCGAAGACGAAGACGGCCGCCACGCTCTCGCCACGGCCGGAACGGGCACCGGTGCTAAAACTGAACCGGGCGAGCGCAAGGGCCAGCAGGATCAGGGCAAAGCAGCGAAGGGCAAGGAGGATCCATTCTTGGAACTTCAAGCGTCGGCTAGTCTGCTCGATGCTGAGACGCAGGAACTCCATCGCCGCCCAAGGCAACGGCCGATGCCGGGCTTTGTAAAAAAAGTGCAGTGCCAGCGGGATGCTGATCGCTAGCCCGCCGAGCAACAAGAATGGAGCGAAGATGCCCATATTTGGAAGTGCCTTATTCCTTGTTCGATTCGACGGCGGATCCGGTCGGTTTGGTCACAGTCGGCGGTGCGCTCCAACCCGTTGGCGGGGTCGTCGAATCAGACTTTTTGTCGCAGCCGAGTGCGATCAAAATCAATCCGAATAGTAGCAGTCCGCGCATCATCGTTTCCCCATCTGGAGACGTCGCACCAAATACTCGCCGAGCGCCGCACCGAGCGGGCGATCCGTTGGCATCCTCACATACTCCACCCGACAGCCGTCGCAGGCCCGCTGGAGTTTCTCAAGGTAGGCATTCACCGCTTTGAGGTACGCGGGCTTGAGCAAGTGCGGGCGGGCCATCAATTGCTCGGCCCCTTCCAAGTTCATGAATCGCACATTCCCTTCGAGACGGAAGTCGATTTCATCGCGGTGCATCACATGGAACAGGGTCACTTCATGTCCCCGAAAACGGAGTTGCCTCAGACCCGTCATCAAGTCGTCGACGTCATCGAAGCAGTCCGAAATCAAAAAGACCAACCCCTTGCGACCGACTTGATCGGCGAAGCGTTCGAGCAGCGGCGCGATCCTCGTTTTGTCGGCGGCACCGGTGTCTTCAAGCGTTTTGCAAACCGCGTTGATGTGCCCCATCGAGCCACTGGCCGGGAGTTCGGCACGCCAGCGGTCGTCGAACATCCGCAACGTCACCGAGTCGCGTTGTTTCACAATGGTATAAGCCAGCGAAGCCGCTAAAAGCTTGGCGTATTCGAGCTTATTCTCCGCACCTTCACCGTAACGCATGCTGTTGCTGGAATCGACCATCAAGTGCCCAACGAAGTTAGTTTCCTGCTCGTATTGCTTGATGGTGTATCGTTCCGAGCGGCCATAACCTTTCCAATCGATGTGTCGAATGTCGTCGCCGGGCACGTACTCGCGGTGCTGAACGAACTCGACGGAGAAGCCTCGGAACGGGGACTTGTGATCCCCAACGCGCAAGCCTTCGACGACTTGACTCGCCGCTAGCCCAAGTGCTTCGGCACGGGAAAGGATGTCAGTTTTGAGCAATGCGTGCATAATCTCATCCACTGAGCCGCGAGATGAAGTCGAGCGCTGCGAAACTGCGTTACGCGGCAACTGTCGCCGCCGCACTGCGCACCAATCGTCGAATCACTTCGTCGACGGTGATTCCTTCGCTTTGGGCCGAGAAGTTCAAAATCAACCGGTGCCGTAAGATCGGCGTGGCCACGGCAACGACGTCATCCCCGGAAACGTGGTTCGAGCCACGAAGCACCGCGTGGGCCTTGGCTGCGAGGATCAAATTCATGCTCGCACGTGGCCCGGCACCCCACGTCAACCACTTCGTCGCGAAATCGGCACCCTCAGGGGTACCCGGTCGACTGAGACGGGTGATCCGCTTGGCGAAGTGGAACACTTTGTCCGACACCGGAACCCGGCGAACAACGTGTTGCAAACCAATAATGTCTTCGGCGTTGAGTACCGGATTGATCTTGGCCTTCGTATCGGATGTGCCGAGGCGCATGATCTGTTCTTCTTCCTCGTCGGTCGGGTAATCGACCTTGATGAGGAACAAAAAGCGGTCGAGTTGGGCTTCGGGCAGGGGGTATGTCCCTTCCTGCTCGATGGGGTTTTGAGTGGCGAGTACGAAAAACGGATCACGCATCGGGTAATCGACTCCCCCGATCGAACACTTGCGTTCCTGCATCGCTTCCAGCAGCGCGGCTTGTGTCTTCGGCGGCGTCCGATTGATTTCGTCGGCGAGCACGATGTTGGCGAAAATCGGCCCGGGCAAAAACTTGAACATCCGCTGGCGAGTGGCGGGATCGTCTTGAATCACTTCGGAACCGGTGATGTCCGAAGGCATCAAGTCCGGGGTGAACTGAATCCGCTTGAAGCCGAGTTCGAGCGCTTGGGCCAGTGTCGAGACCATCAGCGTCTTCGCCAGTCCTGGTACACCCATGAGTAAAGCGTGGCTGCGGCAGAAGATCGCCATCAGCAATTCGTCCACGACCTTGTCTTGGCCGATAATGACTTTGCCAATCTCTTTTCGGAGTTTAGTGTGCGCGTCGCGGACTTTTTGAATCAACTCAACGTCGTTATCGGCGGCGATCATGAGATGGGTCTCGAATCCGAAATTTGGGCGGGTGGGAGGCAAGCAATTCACAACGATCCGATAGCATTCTACAGTTAAACGCTACCGGATGACGATAGTTCCGCGACTTGTGAAAAATTCATGATTCAGCAGTAATCATATCAGTCGTCTTTATTTTTCACTTTCGGAACCGGCGGAACCGCAAACATGCTGTTGATCGTACGCCGATCTGTCGCGAAGCGAGCCACCACGGGCATATCCGGTTTGAGGTCGGCGAGCGTGATGTCCTTCCCAACGAGTCGGAATTTGGCATCGGCAGTCACGCTGAAACTGAGATCAACATGCCGTTCGTCTCGAATCCCGGCGATTTTCACACTGAGAACCACCGTTTTGTTCGTGGCATCGACCGATTTCACCACGGCGGGCAGATCGTCTTTCGAACCTTCAGCGAGTACCCCGAGCACCGTCTTCTTATCGAGTGCGAATTCCACCTGCACTTTAGACCCGGCGGCCAAGTCGCCTAAGCCGACTGCCAGTCCTTCCAGTTCGATCTTCGCGTCAGCGGCCACGGGCAATGGTACTTCGAACTCAAAGCCGTTGTTCCCCTCCGTTTTGATAATCAAGATGCTTTTCGGGACGTCCGATCCCTTCACGACCGTGTCGAGTCTCGGCCAGAACGCTTCCAATTGAAACGCTTTCTTTTCCACCCCTTTGAATGAGGCACCGGCGCGCATGCCGATTGTCAACTCGGCAAGTTTGACTGGCCGCCGGGCGACGACGATTTCGACTTTCGGCTCCAGTTCGACCGTCAAGTCGAAATTATCGTCCAAGGTGATGACCAGTTTGTTTCCGTTGCCGTCGACCGACTTGATCGTCCCTTCCCGGCGATCGACTTTGTCTTCATCTTCCGCACGTGTCTCTTTCGAGATCGGCGATTCTTCCACCGCAGTCTTTCGCGGGGCGTTTGGTACCACGGTTGTTGGCTGTTGGGCCTGGGTCGATTGGAACGCGACCCCCGCGGTGAAGAATCCGCCTAAGACGGTGATCGAGAACAGAGCGACCCATTGAAGTTTTGTTCGAACCATTGTGGCGAGTACCTCTTGAGTGAGTGTGAATGCCGGAGCGGAAACAACAGACGACCAAGTTCCATTCGAAATCGCACCGATGCCTTGTGCCAGAGTCGTTTTCAGTACGGTCGAGAGTGCCGAGGACTTTGTCGCCGTGAGTGCAATGGCCAAGGCCGAAAGACTGAGGGCGATGCCGCGCTGAGTCAGCCGTTCCCGCAATTTTTCACGCCCCCGGTGGAGCCGACCGCGAAGCTGACCTTCGCTGATACCCAATTCCTTGGCCGCATCGTCTACCGAGTGCCCTTGTAAGTGACACAGAACGATGGCATCGCGGTAAGCGGTTGGGAGATTGCGGAGTTCTTCATCGAGAATTCCAGAGAGTTCCGACGCGGCGGGTTGCTGGGGTTGGATCGGCTCCACACCTTCGGGCAGCGGTCGCAACGGCTTACGCAATAGTTTGATCAATGCTTTGCGGCAGACGTTTTGGGACACCATGTAAAGCCAGCCACCGAGGGAATCCTGCCAACGCACCGCTCCGGCTTTTTTAGCCAAGATGAAGAACGTTGCTTGGAAGGCGTCGTCCGCCGCGTGGGTGTCGCGCAACACACGACGACACGCCCCGAGCACCATGGCACCGTGGCGATCCACGATCGCGGCAAATGCGGCTTCGTCTCGGCTCCGGTGGAAGCGAGCGATCAATTCCCGATCCGTCACCGGGTCGGCGTAGGGTTTCCCCAATCGAGCGAACTGATTCAAAAGCGAAGACACAAGCGACTCCGTTGGCTTTCTCAAGATTATCCACAACGCTTGTCCGAAGCGCACGCGACTCAAAAAATTATCAAGAAAAACCGGAACCGTCGTGGGCCAATCAAAAAGGCCTTGACCAAAACGTCTGGACGGCTAAAAATACTACTGAAGGGCGTTTAGCTCAGTTGGCTAGAGTACTACATTGACATTGTAGGGGTCACTGGTTCAAATCCAGTAACGCCCACTTCACAGAAGCCCAGCAACTGCTGGGTTTTTCTGTTTTAACCAGCCACTTTTCAAACTCTCGCATATCCTGGGATTGCTGTACCTAGTTACGGGAATCGCTCCGCCAATTCTGGTTGCGGCGCACCAAGTGCGGCTTAGCAGAAAATCCACCACAAATGAAGCATCACCTATAAATCCCAGCATTTGCGGAATGCCGTATGCCTAATTTCGCCTTGATTCGCAGGGAACGCAGTGTATTGGATCGCCAAGATCGCTACGATTCCGAACCGGGCAACGCCAAAGCCAACGATTTGACCGACTTCGCCACTGTCGGCTTCACGTTTTGACACACTCAGCCCGTTGACGCGTCGGCGTCAACGGGTTACTTTAATGACATTGTTACTGCATCACCGTGCGATTTATGACAGTTCCCGTTCGTTCCCGAGAGCAAAAAGTTCTCGACGATTGCCAAGAGACCATCGGCTACCGCTTTCTGCGGCCCGAACTGTTGCGTGCGGCATTGACCCACACTTCCAGTGCGAACAGTCGCCAAGCGTCCAACGAGCGGATGGAGTTCCTCGGCGACAGCGTTCTCGGCCTCGTCACCTGCGAACAACTCTACGGCCGCTTCCCGGAATACCAAGAAGGCGACCTCACCAAGGTGAAGTCGGTCGTAGTCAGCCGGAAGACTTGCGCCGATTTCAGCCGCACTTTAAAGCTCGGTGAATATCTTTTCCTCGGCAAAGGCTTGCTCCAAAACGGCGAGATGCCACCGAACCTACTAGCCGACGTGTTCGAAGCGCTTGTCGCGGCTATTTTCTTCGATGGTGGCTACGACGTTGCGAAAGAATTCGTGCTGAAGTTCATCGGCCCCGAGATTGAGCGCGTCGCTCAGGAAGCCTTGGGCAGCAACTCGAAGTCGCAGTTGCAACAAGTGGCCCAGCGCGAATTCGGCAGCACCCCGCGTTATGTGATTTTGGATGAACAGGGGCCGGATCACGACAAGTGTTTCAAGATTGCCGCCGAGATCGACGGTCAGCAGTACGAGCCAGTCTGGGGCCGCAATAAAAAAGAGGCCGAGATCAAAGCAGCGATGAATGCCCTCGCCGAAATCGAAGGCCAACCGACCCCATTCCCCGTCTCCGGTTGAGGCAACGCTCATGAATGCGATGCCGCCGTACCCCGTGAACTGTTGCGGGGCGAATTGCCCCGCCGTTGCATCATTCAAAATTGCGGCCCAATGGACGGATGGCATCACTCGGGAATTGAAAACTTACTTTTTGAGCTGCCAAGAGTGTTTGAACACTCTGCTGATCCAAGCCGGCGAAAAGCAACGTGTCTGTCGCTTGGCACCGGCAGAGAAACTCGAACCGCCAGGGATATACGATTTATCACGCGGTGCCCCGGATCGCAATCTCGTTCGCCGGTCCGAACTCGAATGATTCTCAGAGTCCTGCGCAACGCCAGATTGAACAAGGCACGTCGTAGTCGATACAATTACCGTCATACCAAGACACGTTGCTAAACCCTTCGCTGCATCAAGGGGATCACACCCATACAATGCCGCATTAGGAGGTAACGAATGCCATCGCCGGAAAGAATGTTGACGACTTTGCAACGAGCTACGGAATTTGTCCGCGCCACGCCCGGATGCACGGGTCATTTTGTGGAATTGCAGGACTGCACCGAAGTCCTCGTCGCCGGGGATCTCCACGGTCACATTGCCAACTTCCAAGTGATTCTCAAAGCCGCTGACTTGGCGAACCACCCCGGTCGGCATCTCGTGCTCCAAGAAGTCGTTCACAGTTCCTACCGATACCCGAGCGGTGGTGATAAATCCCATCAGTTGCTCGATCTCTTCGCCGCGCTCAAGTGCCAATACCCGACCCGGGTTCACCTTCTGCCCGGCAACCACGAAATGGCCCAAATGACCGGCCGGCCTATTGGAAAAGGAAACGAATCTCAAAACGAAGTTTTCGTGGAGGGGATCAAGGCGGCGTACGGTACCGCCTGGGCCGAGATCGAAAAAGCCTATTACGAGCTGTTGCGGGCACTTCCGCTGGCCTTACGAACCACGAATCGCGTCTTCCTCTGTCACACGATGATTCCGGGGCGGAGCCTCGGCCACTTTTATCTCGGGTTACTCAAGCAAGAACAATTTGCTGACAGCGAGTTCCTGCCCGGCGGCATGGTCTACGGTATCTTGTGGGGCCGCGACACCTCGCAAGAGACGGTCGATGAGTTTCTGCGGATCGTCGATGCCGACTTAATTGTCACCGGTCACATCCCCACGGATACCGGACACGAGGTGCCAAACACGAAACAATTGATCGTCGATTGCTCGGCGTCACCTGCCGCCTACGTGCTGTTCCCGGCGAATCGCCCACTCACCCACGAAGAGTTGTTGTCCGGCGTGGTGACGTTCTGATATCCAGTGAGCTTACCGTGAAATCACCGGAGTAGTGACACTCCACCGTAGACGATCATCCCCATTTTCCTATCCTTTTCACTTCCTGAAATTCATTCGGGAAAGCTGATCGAACCGCGGTGTCGCCATTTTCGCCTCGTGCAGATGGCGGCGATCCAACCGGACGTGCGGGTCGGCTCTACACTCTTGACGGGCACCCCGCCCAAGGATTTCGCTATGGCATTGGGTCTACTCGGTTTCAAAGTCGGCATGACGCAAGTCTTCGCCGCAGATGGTTCCGCCGAACCGGTGACGGTGATCGAACTGGGGCCATGCCCCGTGTTGCAAATCCGCAGCAAAGCAGTCGATGGCTACGAGGCTGTGCAGATCGGCTTCAAAGACAAATCGCGTAAGAACGCTCGCCGGTCTGAGCAAGGCCATGTGGCCTCGAAGCTCGAATCGAAGCGGAAAGCGGCCCGCTTGAAGGGCGGAGTCGTGCTCCCGCCGAAAGCCGATTGCGAACCGCAACGTCACACCCGCGAATTCCGCTTGTCCGCCTCCCCGACGGTCGCCGTGGGACAAGTGTTGAAGGTCTCGGAGATTTTCAAAGACATCAAAGCTGTCGATGTCGTCGGCACGACGAAGGGACGGGGTTACCAAGGGGTTATGCGTCGGCACAATTTCCATGGTTTGCCCGCCGCGCACGGTGCGAAGAAAGTTCACCGGCAAGCCGGTTCGACGTCGTCGCTCGCCAGTAACCGGGGTAGTGGTCGTCCGAAACGCGGTCTCAAGCGAGCCGGTCAGTACGGAAACACCCAGGTGACGATCCGCAACTTGAAGGTCATCAGCATTGATGAAGTGAATAACCTGATTCTCGTTCGCGGGGCGATCCCGGGTTACAACGGCGCTTTCGTGATGGTGCGGCCGACGAACAAGATGACTTCGCGTCACGGCAAAGTGGCCGCCGTCGTTGATACGAAGGCAAAAGTGGTGTTGCAGAAGAAAGGTAAGTAGTAGTTAGAAGTGGTCAGTGATCAGAGATGAAGCCGAGCATCACTGCTCGACATCGTTTCTGACCACTGGCCACTTCTTCTTTGGCAGTTGGAAGTGGTCAGTGATCAGAGATGAAGCCGAGCATCACCTGCTTGTGATCGATTCTGACCACTGACCACTGACCACTGTCCACTACAGCACCGCGACTACTTCACTGGATCCAACACCATTGCTGCGGCAGTGTTGTTGTCGAAGTTTTTGAAGTCTTGGAACGTCCAAACGACTTTCTTTTCTCGGGTCACTTCAATCAATTGTGGGTTGTCTTTGCCGGCGTGGCAGTTGCCGATGACGATGTTCCCATTGGCGAGCACTTTCAAGGTCGTCACCCAAGCGAGCGTGATCCCAGGCAACTCTTTTTGGTCGATCTGCCAGACGATCTCGTTTTTGGGCCCGATTTCCAGCACGCGGTTGTTATTCCCACCCGCAATCAGCGTATTGCCGTTATCGAGCCGGATCGCTCCGAACACTTCCACGCCGTGCCCTTCGGGGCCGTGGCCGTTGGATCGTTTGCGATCGCCGAGATCGAGTGTGTACTTCCAAGTGATCTTGCCTTCGTCGTCATACTCGCAGACAGTGCCTTCGCCTTCGTGGCACACGAGGTAATGGCCGTTGGCCAGTTTCCGGACCAATCGGGTATCTCGGTGGGCGTCGGGCTTTTTCACCGTCAGGGGGATGTCCTTGACGATCTTGCCGTCTTTGTTCACTTCCACGATGCGGGTATTCCCGGATTCCGCCACCATCGTGTTGCCGTCGTCAAGCCGTTGAAACGAATGAATTTCGATGGGGCCTTTATAACCCTCCTTCGGCTTGGCTTCGTACTTCCAAACGATTTCTTTCTTCGGGTTGATCTCCACGACGTTGGTCGCCGAGGTGTGGGTCAAAATATTCCCGTTTGCCAACATTTGCAGGTCGTGAACTTCGTGTTTGTTCTCGAACTCCCACTCGACTTCGCCTTTGGTACCGATGATCGCAATATGCCCCTTGGCTCGATCCGCCGCGAGGACACGGTGTGCTACCGGTTCGGCGGACGAGGCAAGGGGGACAAAGCCGAGCAACAAAACGAGGGCGACAAAAACTCGGGGCATAACGATTCCTTTTCGAGAAATGACGGTTAGACCAGGCCGACGGCCGGGGTATTCTGCAATGCGTAGAATAACACTATCCGCATACAAACACGATTGAGCAAACCATGAATCCGACAAAAAACGATATTGCCCTGGCGACTCGCAAAGCACTGATTCCACTTTTGAACGAGCGGCTCGCCGATCTGATCGACCTGCAATTGCAAGCCAAGCAGGCTCATTGGAACGTCAAAGGGCCGACCTTCATCGCACTGCACGAACTGTTTGACGAAGTCGCCGAGGGACTGGAAGAGCACGTCGACAACGTCGCGGAACGGCTCGTCGCCCTCGGTGGAATCGCCGAAGGAACCGTCGGCGCTGTCGCGGGTCGAACGAAATTGGCTGCATATCCGCTGACCATCACTAGCGGTCGCGAGCATGTCGAAGCGCTGTCCACAGCGCTAGCGACGGCCGGCAAATTGATTCGCACTGGGATTGAGCAGGCGAACACTATTGGTGATAACGATACGGCCGACTTGTTTACGAATGTGTCACGCGATCTCGATAAGAAGCTCTGGTTCGTCGAAGCCCATTTGCAAGGTTGATCGCTCGGACTGTTTCGTGGACCCTTGAAAATCTCCCGACGATTCCGACTCTTTGATTGTGGTCGCACGCGGCTGTTATCCGCGTGCGACGTTTTTATTCCTTCATTATTTTGGGCTGAAGAGCATGGTAGAATCTCATTCCCGTGAGCGCTTGGCAATCGTCGTCGGTGGCGGTCCAGCTCCGGGTATCAACGGGGTGATCGCGTCGGTGACCATTGAAGCGATCCACCGCGGTCTCGAAGTGGTCGGCATCCACAACGGTTTTCAGAATCTCGTGGCCGGAGATGTCACCAAAGCGCAGGTGTTGCACGTCAACGATGTTGCCCCGTACTACATTCGCGGCGGGTCGCTGCTCGGGACGAGCCGGACGAATCCAGCTAAAAATCCTGCCGACATGCGCAACGTTCTGGATTCGCTCAAAAAACTCAACGTGAAGTATTTGGTCACCATCGGTGGGGACGACACCGCTTACAGCGGAAGCCAAGTTTACAAACAGGCCGCCGGTGCCGTCAAAGTCGCCCACGTGCCGAAGACCATCGACAACGATTTGCCACTCCCCCCCGGTATTCCTACCTTCGGTTTTGAGACGGCCAGACATCTCGGTGTGCAAACCGCCCGTGCTCTCCATGAAGACGCCCGCACGACGACGCGCTGGTACATCATCGTGAGTATGGGTCGCGCCGCGGGTCACTTGGCGTTGGGCATTGGGAAGGCCGCCGCCGCGACTCTCACCATCATCCCCGAAGAGTTCCGTGGCAAGTCGATCAGCCTCGATCATTTGTGCGATCTGATCCTCGGTTCCATGATCAAACGCAAGGTCGAGGGGAAGCCCTACGGACTCGTGGTGCTGGCCGAAGGGTTGATCGAATCGATCGGCGAAAAGGGACTATCGCAGGCCATGAGCGATGAGGAACTCAGCCGTTACGGCAAGATCGAACGCGATCCCCACGGCCACCTTCGATTGGGCGAAATCGAGTTCGGTCGGATGATCCGCGACCGGATTAGCCGGCAGCTCGATGGCCTCGGGATGAAAACGACTATGATCGATAAAGATCTGGGCTACGAACTCCGCTGCGCCGATCCGATTCCATTCGATGCGGAGTACACCCGCGATCTCGGGTACGGTGCGGTGAAGTTTTTAATGTCGGACGAGTCGGCGAAATACGGGGCCATTGTCAGCGTCGTCGGCGGACAATTGAAGCCGCTGAAGTTCGAGGACATGATCGACCCGGCGACGCTGCGGATGCGGCCACGGATCGTCGATGTGGACAGCGTTTCATACGAAGCCGCCTGCAAATACATGACCCGACTCGACCGTGACGATCTCGACCATCCCGAAACGCTGGCCATATTGGCGGCCTCGGTGAAAATGTCGCCTTCGGACTTCAAAAAGCGTTTCGACTACGTCGTTTGAGATTCAGAATTCCCTCTCAGATTCGCTTGTCGGAGAGGGCTATTCGTTTCGAACTTGACGCTGCTGGTGTGTAATCCTTTTGAACATCGCGCCGCGTTCGCAGCGGGCTACGCAGTTCCAATTTGGAGAGTCGGTCAAATAGCGTTCCAGCGGCAAACGGTCGCCGTCGGGTAGCACCATAATCAGGGCATGGTCAAAACCGTATGTCTCGGCCCAATTCTCGATACCTCCCGGCTCATCGTAAACGACACGGACGTAATCTCGCATCCAGTCGTCGCCGTACAGTTCAAAACGGTCGTCCATGAAGATTTTCAATTGTGGGGCGTGATACAACACGAAGCCACCTAAATTGGCGTCGTTGAAGATGCGAGTGCCCGCGGGAACACCGGTTGCATACGTGCGCAAATCGTCGGCGAGTTCAACAGGCTGTTGAGCGGGATCGAGCCGTGCCCAGCCGCGCCCGACCACGGGTGCTTCAATTTCTTTGAGTTGCAAGGTGAAGCACATCAGCACGCCGACGAGTGGGATGGCCGTCCAGAGCCAACCGCGTGAATTGGTTTCTGGCACGCGGGCCAAACTGTCACCGTGCTTTTTCAACAAGCGATACCAGACTGTTTCGGGCCAGAAGTCGGCCATGGCCACCACGGCCAATACCGCGAACAGCGGTCCTTGGCGGATTCCTTTTAGCGAAAGCACAAACCAAACCAGCGGAATGACCCACGATACCCGGGGCATTTTGGGGAACGTTCCGAGAAGCATGAACAGGTAGAAGCAGCCGAAGCCAAAAATCACTTGGCCAGCGGTGTGATTCAGCGAGAGCGGTTGGTGTTCACTGACGAGTTCTTTCATCGCCGCGGAGCCGACAATCCGCCGCCAGGTATTCAACATTTCCATGCCGAACGGGTTGATGAACGGCGTGAGGGCGCAAGCCGAAACAATGCCAGTCCACATGGCCATGGCTCGCCACGATTTGACGGGCGTTTCGGCGGTTCGTTTGAAGAGGAACAAAGTGCCCCAACCGGCGACGGCGAGGCCGAGTGTGAAAACGCCGCCGAGTACGCCGCCGTGGATATTCGTCCAAACGACGAACAAGGGAATCAGGGCGAACAGCCGCCAAGGGCTACAGCGACCGCGTTCGGTATCAACGATCCACGCCAGGGTGATGGCCATGCCGACGATGGTGATGATGTGCGGCCGGGCATAAAAGTGGAATCCGGAAACGACAATTGCTCCGCCGATCACCACGGCCGCCAGGGCAGGGTGCATCCCGTTGCGAACGGCCCGTGAAAAGAGCCAGGTGAATAGGGCGGCCACTAGGACACAAAGGCCGAGCAGAATCGTATCGAAGCCACCGGCTCGGTGGGCCAGGGCCATGGCGAGTTCACCGCCCCATTGTTGAGGAATCCAAACGTGGCCTGAAAAGGTGAACGTGAAGGGATCCTCGTGCATGAATCCGGATTCGAGAATGCGTTCGCCGACTTTGACGTGCCAAAGTGCACCGGGATCGTTGAACGCCCGTTCGCGGAAATGGGTCTGTAAACCGAGCCAAACCAACAGGAAGAAGCCAACTTCCGGCCGTAAGATTCGAACGGCCAAAGATCGCCACACGGTACTACTCCGCCAGGAAGAATTGACTCCTGCAAGAGTAGGACATGATTTGGCCATCTGCTTTCCGACACTACTCCCCACCCCTCTGTTGAAAGTCACTTTCTGCCCAGAAAGCAACCAACGTATTGGAAAGACCATGCCCCCTACGGACTTAGGGTGAGTCGGAAAATGGCCTTGCGCGAAGAAAGCGCGGGTGACAACGTATCGTCATCAAGATGCGGGTCGAACAGGTCCAAAACGTGAATTGACCGGGTCATAACGAATGGAAACTTTCTGAATCCGCACCGGCTCGAAACCGCGATTCCGTCCACGGGTCGCCTCGCATGTGGTAGCCGCCGTTGCGGTGGTCTTCCCAGAATCCGGGGCGATCGTCGGTCATGAATTCGATGCCACGAACCCACTTGGCACTCTTCCACGAGAACAACTTCGGGACAATTAACCGCATGGGGTAGCCGTGCTCGGGGGTGAGAGTTTCACCGTTGTGCCGGAGCGCGAAGAGGCAATCGTCGTCGAAGAAATCGGCAATCGGTAGGTTCGTGGTGAACCCATGCTCGCTGTGCACCATCACGAATTTCGCTTCCGGAGCGATGCGGACATGCTTCAGCAGTTCCTTCGTGGGAACCCCTTCCCAGAGGTTATCGAGCAGGCTCCAACGTGTGACACAATGCATGTCGCCGAAGACATTCGTCCGTGGCCATGCAGTGAACTCGGGCCAAGTGAAGACTCGCACGGCATCCACGAACGGGGTCGGAAAGATCGTGAGATCCCAACTGACCGGATCGAACGACGGCACCTCGCCCCAGTGGAGAACCGGCCATTTTTGCGTCTGCACTTGGTTCGGTGGCAGGCGTTCGTCGCGGTGCGTATCCGCACTGATCACCGTGTCGAGTTGGGTCATAACGGAGGCATCTCAAGTGACCAGAAAATCAGGCCCGGCGATCAATCGCGCGTGCTTGGGCCCGTAACAGAATCATCGCATGGTCGAACGCCAACGCGGGCAAATCATCCAGTGCGAACCACTTCACGGCCGCAGCATCGTCGGCCGCTTTCGGCTTGATCTTCTGACGATCCACGAACGCCAAAAACGCGACGCTGATTGTCCACCCGCGCGGGTCTCGCCCAGGATCGCCGGCTGTGTAGAGTTGTTCGAGTTCTAAAATCTTCACGCTCGTCTCTTCGAGCAGCTCTCGCTTCGCTGCGGCCAACAAGGTTTCCCCGGCTTCGACGAATCCACCGGGAAATGCCCAACAACCGGCGAACGGATCTTTGCCACGTTGAATCAACAGAACCTTGGGTGAATCCTCTCGGCTCAGCAACACGATGTCCACGGTGAGTGCCGGACGCGGATAATCATAGGTGTGTTTCTTGGCCATCGTTATCCTTCGCGGGTCGCTTCTTTGTAGAGGTGCAACGCCGCCCGCCCGCTGATTTGCCCATGTTTCAAAAGTTCCGCCGCGATGCTTTCGACGGCGGCCCAAACCGCGTCGTCGTTCATCAAATTCTCGACCTTGGAAAGCATCCGGCGTTCGTAGCGGTCGAGTTGCTTCTCTGTGGCCCGTTGCAATGCCAATTTGCGTGCATGGCGCAAGTCCCGTCCGGCGGCCGCACGGTCGTAGTGACCGGTCAGCCGTGCCTCAGCGGCCATCCCGGCCAACGAAATCAAAATTTCTTGTTCGACAAGATCGACCGAACCGCGCACGACCCCTTTGCGGAACTCGCAAATGCCGAGGTGGGCCTGATTCGACAACACGCTGACGCGGTGGACAGGTCGATCATGAACCAGGGCCACGACGGCGTGCCCCGCCTCGTGGTAAGCCGTCGCAATGTCGAGTTCGATGGAAGGCATCCAAAAGTTACCGAGGGGGAATCGATTCGAGTTTTTCTTCGAGGTATTTGGACAATTCTTTGGTCAGTTGCCAGTATGGCAATGTCAACGACTTACGGATTTTCAGTTCGCCGTTGTCGACGGTGACCGACAGTTGCTCGACGCATTCGAGCTTCGCCGACGTTCCGAGTGATCGGGCCACGAGTTCCTGCCAGTCTTCGACACCCGCTTTCGGCCAATCCGCAAGGAGTTTGGCGTTCAAGTGCGTCTCGAAGGGACTCGACGTTCCCATTTTCACACTCGGCAAGCGTTGCACAATGGCGACGCCACCCGGCCCGAATGCGATGTACAACGCATCTTGATCGAATGCCACAGCGAGCAGAGTCTTCTCACCGAAGAAAGCCTTCGCTTTCTCCGGAAGAAAGGCTTGCATCGCGATGGTGTGAATCGGCAAATCACCCACTTTTGCTCCGTTCAACGTCACGGCTTTCAAGAAATCTTCCTGCGAATCGCCGAACGATTTGGGTGGAATCTTCGCCATCTTGATAAACGCTTTTGAAAGCGCCGCCGGGTCGGAATGAGTGATGGCTATTCCGATCCCGCCGAAGCCGGTTTTGTCGGGAGCCGTCAAAACGACCCCGACTTCGAACGAGCCTACTTTGGCCGGTGGTACGAATCCCCCGAGAAGAGCAATCACGGGCGTGCTGATTTCTTCGGGAAGCTCAGCCCCGGCCTGTTTCACGAGTAGTTGCAATTGATCGACCAAGGCCGTTCGCGCGTCGGCATTCCAATTCGGCTGTTGAAACAGTAACACTGCCGCCGCATCGGGCCATTGGGTCAGGCGTTGAAAGCGACTCGGCTGCGGTGTTCGTGCGGCAATCGCGTTCGCCAATCTGCTACGGGGTTTCGGGGAAAGGGTCGCTTCCACGCGCAGTTCTCTCGAATCCGCTTCACGCTGCAACCGCACCGTGAACTTGTCGGCCTCCAGGATAGACGTTTTTACCAGCGGCACGAGCGATTTTACCCATCCTTCAAACAATTTGGAAAGTTCCGGTGGGAATAATGGAAACGCGGTCAACTCCGCGGCGATTTGATCCAGTTCTTCGAGCGCCGATTTGCGAGTCGCGGGATCGATTTTACCCAGGCGCAGGGTCGCCGTGGCCAAACTGGAATCTCCAGAATTCAACAGATCGCCGACGTTTGGTAGTGCTTTGGGGTCGAGATCTTTTGCGGAGCCATTGAGGACGAAATAAGCGTGCCCTTTGTGAAATCGGAAGTAGAGAACTAATTCGTCGTCATCTGAGCCGATTCGGTACAGCGACTTGGTGTCCGGTATCGGCGTGGCTTCGTGATCGATTCTTTCGAGGAGACCGAGGAAATCTTCCTCTCGGGTGATCGGCACCACCAAGAAGAGTTTCGATTTGCTCCCTTTCCCGTTGAGCGACGCGTAGGCCACCAAAGGTTTTGCGAGATCGAGCCCCTGGAATCCATTTTCACCGAGAGTGTTTTCCAGCCAATCGTCGAAGTCGACTTCCGTCGGATCACCGCCGACGAGTTTGGCTGCGAGTTTCGCTTCGGCGATCAGTGAAGCCACGGGTTTGGTCTGCACCACGATCGACGGTGGCTCGGCGTAGGCCGGATTTAAAGCGACGAGCAGCAAACCGGTTGCAATCCAAAAACGCATTATGGCAACCTCGTGAGCGAGGAAGGGTTAGCATCAGTGTAGCGGAGATGGGATCGGCTTGCGAAGACTGTTAAAACTGAATGGCGAAGACAATTGTGGCGATCGGTATCGGCCACCAACTGTGACCACCATAAAATGCGCTCATCCCGATGCGGAAACCGAGATCCGTCACCAGATTCTTGTGAAAATGATGCTGCCAGATCACTTCGCAATCGGTTCCGGCACCGAACCCGGACTTGGATAATAGGACATAGGTCAAGCTGATGCTCGGCCGGAGCGCAATCGTGTTCCGTTGACCTTCGTACATGTGCCAATCGTAACGGAGTGCTGTGGACACATACGGTATCAGCCACCAAATACCGGCTCCAAATTCAGCCCACAACCGCGACTCGTACAGGCGGGCTTGAACCCGAAGTCCCAGCGGAAATCCGAAATCGGCCGAAATCCGAATTTGCTCTTGCACTGGGGCTTGGGGAAGCTTAGCTAGAATCGGTGTTGCATCGAGTAGCGGATCGACTCTTGCGGCTGCTGGTGCCATCCGCGGTTGCAAAAGTGGATCGGTCGTGGCAGGGGCAAGTTCAGGCTGGGCGTGCACCGCCCCGGCACAAACCACGACCAGTAAAGCAGCAAGGAATGTTCGGGTCATCGATCACACCTCAACGCTTCGGGTTGGGATTCATGAGTTCCATGGTCTTCCGTTCGGGCGGCCCGACGAATTCGGTGCTCTCCGAAACGTTTTCTTTCTTCAGTTTCTCTTTGGTGAACTCGCCGACCCTATCGAGGCCTTTTTGGCCATCGGCACCGATTTTCTTGGTGTCTACTTCAAAGCTAATGTGTTGTTTGCCGTCTTTGCCGGGCAACCAACTATAGTTGTACCAGCCGAGGTAGTAGCCCACGCCGACGAACCCAATGACCACCAGTCCAACCAACGCGAGGAGATTCCGCACGATTCCACCCTCCAACGAGAAACGACCTGACCTGATTGAATGATGACCGGCATTCAAAGTTGCGCCTATCCCAGTTTGTTGCAGGCGAATTGTTTGCAAGTGGGCTAGGCACCGAGTGCTAAAGCGAGAAGCAGATGCTGGCATTGGATAGGTGTTGCGAAGAGGGATTCCATTTTCTCAGATCTGGAAAACGCCTTGAGAATCAGCCATTTCTCACTTGATGATGCCGTTGCGAAATCGTTTGGCACAGGCAGTGCTTTGTCTGTATTTCACGAGAGTGGAACGCGGTTGAGAACGCAGGCTGTTGGGAGAGGCAGTTTGGGTTTGCTACCGCTAACACTCTTGTGAAAATCACCCCAAGTTGCCGGGAGAAGGGAGAGGCTCTCGGCAACTTGGGTGGTTGTTTTTGGTTCGATCACTTCACACACTTTCAGTTCTTGTATCCCATAGCACACCAGCACGCTAAGCATCTTCGCTTCACCTAGACGTTTGATGTGTCGTCGGGCATAGCTCTCGCACCCTGGGAGGATACCGGATGCGTGCGTTTTGGTTAGTGAGCGTGTTTTTGGTCGCACTGACGAATTCAGCGTTGGCCCAGACACCCGTTTCCGGGATGGATGATCTGCCACCACTCCATCTGACGACGATGGAAGGGCCGAACTTCACGAACGGCATTACCGTTTCGCAACCGTTGCAAGAATCGTTGCCCGAGCCATTAACCGTTCCGGTGCGTACGACATCGATTCTTATTACGCCTTCCGGCCCTGTCCCGAAGTCGTGGTACACGGGCGAACTGTTGCTGTTGTGGCCACAAAATCAGCGACTGCCCGGACAAATGAGTTCGAAAAGCGAGCATCCGATCATCACCGGGGGGCGATTTGTGGTGGGTTGGTCGTTGGGCCAAACCCAACAGACGGGCATGGAAGTGTCGTACTTATTTGCCGGTTCGTGGACATCGCGGAGTGGTATCAGTCCACCACAAGCGTTTTACTATTCCAATTACGACATCGCGGCTGGGGGATACGGCCCTAACAGCATCGACCGCTTTGAAACGTCGACGCGCAGCCGGCTCCAAAGCTGGGGGGTCACCGGCGTAGCCAATTTATTCGCCGGGGACAACCTCCGCGTGCATGCGCTAGTCGGTTATCGCAACTTCCTGTTGAACGAGAGTGTTCACGATGAGCAATCGTCGACATTCCAAGGGATCGATACCAGATACCAGAGTTACACGGCTACTCAATGGGATTTGAACACGCGATTCCACGGTGGTGAGCTGGGGTTACGGACAGAATTGACCCGTGGGCCGTTCACGCTTCAATACGAGACGAAAGTGGCGCTCGGTCGCTCGTACAAATCGATCCGCTACCGGGAACAGACTGTGAGTTACTACCAAACCTTTTACGACACGAGACTGCAAAGCGACCCGTACAACCCCGAACGGATCACGCAATCGCATTTCGCAGTCCTTCCCGAAGGCGGTGTGAAATTGGGTTATCAGCTCGGGGCACGTGCCCGTGTCTCGATTGGCTACACCGTGATTTTCTTGACCGAAGCTGTCAAGTCACGGGATGAGGATTTGGCGTCCATGAGCCAGTCTTATTTTTCCATGCGAAGCGACTATTTGATTCAGGGTTTGACGATGGGGTTGGAATGGCATTACTGATCGACCAAAAGAGAGAAGCCCGTCACAGGAGTGACGGGCTTCTGAGTTGATTTGATTGAGCCGGGGAGCTTAGTAGCGACGATTGCCGCCACCACCGCCGCCGCCACCGTAGCCACCACCGCCGCTACTGCCACCACCACCACCGTAGCCGCCCCCACCGCCACCGCCCCCACCGTAACCGCCGCCACCACCGCCGCCGCCACGAGGGCGTTCTTCACGGGGTTTGGCTTCGTTCACCGTGAGGCGACGACCTTGGTACTCGGCGTTGTTCACTGCTTCGATCGCAGCGTCCGCTCCGCTCGCCATTTCGACGAACGCGAAGCCCCGCGACCGGCCGGTGTCGCGATCCATTACAATTTGGGCGCTGGTCACGGGGCCGTAGGCACCGAACAGCGCGATCAGGTCTTCGGACGTCGTCCCGAAGGCCAAATTCCCCACATACAACTTCTTGCTCACGAAGCACCTTCTGCGACCGATCATCGGCCGCGACCAGAGAACAGTGGCTACCTTGGCAAGTACGCCAGGAAGCCAGACGGCTAACACGATACCGGATATGCGATCCGGGTCGGACTGAGACAGTCACGTTGGTCATCTCGGATGGCAACTCCCATCCTGAAAGGAAGCATATCGGAGAAACCATCCGACTGCCAGCAAAACAATTGCGCTTTTTCAGATTTATTGGAACTTTGTCAAATTGTCGGTTCGAGCCGATTGCCGTTGCCGGATCGATGGCGTCTGCTAATTTAACGTATTCTTTGCTTGAAAATTCTCAAACGGGAGTGGTTCGTCATGGCACATAAGAAGGGCCAAGGGTCGGTCAAGAACGGTCGGGATAGTAACGCCAAGCATCGCGGCGTGAAGAAGTACGCCGGCGAAACCGTGACCACGGGTAGTATCATCATCGTTCAGTGCGGAACTAAGTGGCACCCCGGGGCGAACGTCAAACGCGCCCGGAACGACTTTTTATTTGCCATGTGCGACGGCACGGTGTACTTCAGCTCCGAGGGCCGCAAGGTCAACGTGAAGCCTGTGGAAATCGCGGTCTGATCATCACTTCTGATACTCCCAACGACCCCTGTTCACGAACGGGGGTTTTTCTTTTGTCACCCGTCGGCTGGCTTCGTGATCGGTTTCCGGTCGAGTTCCCCGCAGACTTGGTATCGGAAGTTGCCGATCCCCAATTCATCGCCCGGGTGAATCTTCCCTTCGGTCACTCGCTTCCCGTTGATCTTCACGCCGTTGGTACTTCCCAGATCGCGGATCACCAGATAGTCGTCGACCTGGGCGAGGCAACAATGCCGCCGCGAAACCTTTTTCGAATTCAACTGCACATCGCATTCCTGATGGCGGCCGAACAAAAGAATCGGCTTGTCCAAGAGAATACTCGGGCCATCGGCGAGCGATAGTAAGTGGATGGGCATGTCCGACCGATCAAGAGAATGGAATCAACGTGTTATAGCACAACGCTGCGACCGACGGTCAATCCATACCCGAACCACACGGGTTCTGATAGGTTATGAATGTCTGCTCACCCGCGATATACGAGGGATTCTCCGTGTCGGCCCTGGCCTTTCAACGCTGCATTCACCCGCATTGCGGGGCCACGGTGGATCTCGGCGACACCTCGTTCCAATGCCCGAAATGCGGTGGCTTACTCGATGTTGCCTACGATTGGAACCGCTTACCGGTGCCCAAGTCGCTGAAGCATTTCGAATCGAAATGGGCCAACCGAAACAACCCGCTCGATTTCTCCGGAGTCTGGCGTTTCCGAGAACTCTTCCCGTTCGCCCAAGATACACAGATCCTCACGATTGGCGAAGGACAAACTCTGTGCCAAAAAGCCGATGCTGTCGGCAAATATGTCGGGATGAAACCGGGTTGTTTGTACATGCAGTACGAAGGAATGAACCCTAGCGGTAGCTTCAAAGACAACGGCATGACAGCGGCCTTCACCCATGCCCTGTCGGTTGGGGCCCGCCGCGCGGCCTGTGCGAGTACGGGTAACACCAGCGCCAGCTTAGCGATTTATTGTGCGGCCTCGCAGCAGATGCAAGCCGTGATTTTCATCGGTTCCGGGAAGATCAGTTACGGGAAACTGTCGCAAGCGCTCGAACACGGGGCACTCACGTTGCAAATCGCCGGCGACTTCGACGACGCACTCCGCCGCGTCCAAGAAGTCTCCCGGCAACTCGGAATCTACCTCGTCAACAGCATCAACCCCTTCCGACTTGAGGGGCAGAAGTCGGTGATGTTCCGGATGCTCGAAGCGCTCAATTGGGAAGTGCCCGATTGGGTCGTCGTGCCTGGTGGTAATCTCGGAAATAGTTCCGCGTTCGGCAAAGCGTTCATCGAGTTGATGGAACTCGGGCTGATTAGCAAGCCGCCGCGGATCGCGGTGATCAATGCGGCCGGGGCGGATACCTTTTACCAGCTCTACGAAAAAAACGGCGTACGCTGGAACGGTGGTCGGCCCGACGACCGCAAAATCGGCGTTTACATGAAGTACTTAGACGATGCCGACAAGCGTGCCGATACCTTGGCGAGCGCCATCGAAATCAACCGCCCGGTGAACTTGCCGAAGGCGTTGCGGGCACTCGACCGTTGCGGGGGCTGCGTCCGCGAGGTGACCGATACGGAAATGCTCGACGCCAAAGCGAAGATCGGCGCCGGTGGTTTAGGTTGCGAACCTGCCAGTGCCGCGAGTGTGGCCGGGGTTATGAAACTCGTCCGCGAGGGCGTGATCGACCCCGGCGAACGTGTGGTCTGCATTCTCACGGCCCACCTGCTCAAAGATCCGACGGCGACCGTGGCTTACCACAGCAGCGATCCGAAAATGTTCGACGATGTCCTCGGTAAACGCGGCGTCCGTCGGGCCAGCTTTGCGAACAAAGCCGTACAAGTGCCGAATTCGCTGGATGAAATTGTCAAAGCGATTGAACTTTACGCGTGATAGAGTAGCTTTTCTGAACGATTTTTGGGACTTTCCAGCATAACCAACCAGCAACGAATGGTCGCAGCCGAACCAAGAAAACTGATCCCCATGCCAACAACCATCGCCATCCACGGAGCCTGCGGGCGTATGGGTCAACGCCTCGTGGCCTTGGCTCACGAAGACCCGGAACTGATTCTGGTCGCGGCCATCGATTCGCCGAATCATCCTCGGATCGGTCACGATGCCGGTGAACTGGCCGGAATCGGATCGCTCGGCTTACCCGTGCTCGGGACGTTGCCGCTCGATGTTCAGCCCGAAGCGATCATCGATTTTTCGTCGCCGCACGGCACCATGGCGATTCTCAAGACTTGCATCGACCGCCGTTTGCCGCTCGTCGTGGCCACGACAGGGCACGAACCGCATGAAGTCGCCGAGATCCTCGCCGCGGCCCATCACACCGCCATCCTCCATTCCCCGAATATGTCGCTCGTGGTCAACCTGCTCTTTAAATTGACGAAGCTCACAGCCGAGGCGTTGAACGGTCAGGGTTTCGATGTGGAAATTATCGAACGGCACCACCGACTCAAGAAAGATTCGCCCAGCGGCACGGCGGCACACTTCGCTAAAATCGTTCAGTCGGTGATGAATCAAGCAGAGATTGTTCACGGCCGGGAAGGTATCGTCGGCGAAAGGCCCGCGAGCCAGATTGGCATGCATGCCGTCCGGGCGGGTGACAACGTCGGCGAGCACACGATTCTCTTCAGCACGATGGGCGAAAGTTTGGAACTTGTTCACAAAGGGTCGAGCCGAGACAGCTATGCCAATGGTGCCCTGGCCGCCGCGAAATACCTCGCGGGCCAGGGCGCCGGCATCTACACGATGGCCGACGTACTCGGACTGTAAGCGGGTCAGTCGTCTTTCTTGGCTTTGGTGAACTTCTTCAGTTCCATCGTGATCATCATTCCGCCGAAGTCAACTTCTTGTTTCACCATCCCGACGCCGTCCGCATACCAGTTTTTACTGCTGATTTTTTGGCCCTTTGTTTCCATTTCCATGAGCACGGGGTAAGCCGTGTACTTTCCGGCGGCCACTTTGATCTCTTCCGATTTGAAGGTCACGAACTTAGCATCCGCTTCATCGTTGGCGATTTTGATCGATTCTTTCCACTTGCTTTCCGCTTTGAATGGGTACTTGACGATGATCAATGGCGTTTCCAAAGCCACGCCGTTGAACGCATGCCGGTAGATGGCTTTGTCGTCGGTGGACATGTCTTCGGTGATCGTTTGTGATTCGATTTTGGTCGTGAGTGTCGCCACGGCCCGTTCGCCTTTTTTACCGGCCGTGACAGCCGTCACTTCTTGGACAATTTCTTTGGTCAGACCGTTTACGTTGACTTCGTATTCCCATTTCATCCCCTTGGCGAGCGGGAAGAGATCCAGCTTGGCCTCGGCTTTGTCCTCGGCTCGGACGCACAAAGTGCACAGCAGAACCGCAAAACCCGACAAAAGTTGCAAACGCATCGGTGACCTTTCAACAGGAGGATTGGGAACAGATACCATTTTAGTCGTCGTGCTGCGCGGATCGCGCGAGAATCCCTCGAACCACCGAGACGATTCCGATAATGAACAAGATCGGCGGGTAATAGAAAATCAGCCCGGCTGCCAAAGCGACGAAGAACCAAATCATCGCTCCGATCATCATGAGGATCCCGACGAGAATCGGGGCACGCGACGCCAAGCTCGGTTTTTCTTCGACCACCCGTCGTTGGTCCCGATTACCGGATCGCGGCTCGTAGTCGTCGGCGCCATCTTTTCGGTATTTACTCGGTCATGCCGATTCGTTGTCCGCACGAACGGCAGTGGGGATCGTGTTGTCGTTTTCGGGAACCACCAATCTCTCATCGCAGTCGGGGCACTGCATTTTACTTCCGGCCAAATCATCCCGCACTCGGATAGTTTTGCCGCACCGGCAGTCAAACTCGATCGACATTAGGTTGATCCACCACGGAAGAACGTCGGGAACACGGAACTGCCACACAATATCCTCGTTTCATTTTTGAGACAAGCGATCAAGAAATTTTTCCCGAAACCGAACGACCTTCGAGTAAACTAAATCACTCGAAGCACCACTTGGAGAACACGATGTACGCGCTGCTGACACTTTCGTTAGTACTGTTGGCCCCTGCTCCCGGGCCGGCGCCACTCAAATGGAAACTCGAAAAAGGAACTACCTTCTACTCGAAAACCACGATAGCACTGAAACAAACCGTCACCGTGATGGGCCAGGATAAAGAGCAAGAGCAAGACCAAGTGTCGTGCAACAAGTTCAAAGTAATCGCCGCGGACGAAAAGGGTTACACCATCGAGCAAACCATCGAAAAGTCCGACATCAAAGGTAATTTACCCGGTGCAGCCGAAGTGGCTAAAAAAATGAATGGGATCGTACTGACCTACACGCTGAATGATAAATTCGAAGTGAAGAAAGTGAATGGGATCGACGACTTACTCGATAAACTCGCCGGGGACAATGCGGCCGCTCGGAAAGTCATGGCGAGCATGTTAACAGAAGAACAGTTCGCAGTGGGGATCGCCGAGTTTTTTCGAACCGCACCCGATAAGCCGGTGCGAGTGAAAGACACTTGGAAACGAGAGTTCAAATATCCGTTGGGCGGCGGCCTCGGTTCGCTCAAAATGGACAATGAATACAAGTTCGCCAAGTCCGATGACAGCGGTGATACCGTCACCTGGAGTGCGACGACCAAGTACGAAGTGGGCGAAGGCGGCGGAGATTTGCCGTTCACCTTCACGGGGGGCGAATTGACCGCTGAAGAATTCACCGGCGACTATGTCTTCGATTCCAAACTGGGTCGTGTCAAATCGAACAGTTCCCAGGCGAAAATCAATGGGACTCTGACGATTTCCGTACAAGGCACGGAAATCGAAATGAAAATCAAACAGAATATCAAAACCACATGTACTTTCTCGGATAAGACATTTGCCGACGACTGAGCAATGTTCCCACGAAAAAACCCCACCAAACGAAGCTTTGCGGCTTTGTAGGATGGGGCCGGAACTGAGAAGAGGCAAACAAATGATGATCGTAGTGGAGCGCCATGTCAACCGCACTTTTCACAATATCCATAATCTCTTGCACAACCGTCACTTGCGTTCAGACGCTTCGGCCAAGATTTGTTGCAACTTGGTGAAATCGGCGGGTTTGACCAAATGATGGTCGAAACCGGCGTCGAGTGACCGCTGCCGGTCGGATTCTTGGCCGTAGCCGGTCAGGGCGACCATCACGCAGGTTTGATGTGCGGGCTGTTGCCGCAATTTCGCGGCGACTTCGTAGCCGTCCATCTTCGGTAAGCCGATGTCGAGCAACACCACATCCGGTCGGTAGTCCGAAGCTTCTTCGAGGGCGCGGAAACCGTCGTGGGCGAGCCGGACATCGTGGCCGCAGACTTGCAACAACATGGCCAAGCTTTCGGCGGAATC
>JAYSYJ010000257.1:0-31017 GCA_043727675.1 Fimbriiglobus sp. | reverse complement strand
GCATCGTGGTGATGGCCGGCGATCCGCCGACAAGTGGCGAACACCATTGGCCCGTGCTTGCGGACGATGGTTGCGAAGGTGCGGTCATCCCGGTCGTCGATAAAACGGCCGAGGAGTTGGGCGTCGGTCGGCGTGGGTCGGATGGCGGTCATCGATTGGCTCGCGTGATGGTCTGTAGTACTTTGCCAGAATGGCCCGCTGCGCGTACACGATTTTCCCGCAGTCCCAAGCTGCGATGGTATCGTAACGGATCATCGGAAATAATAATTCCTAACTTCCGTTGCACGCGCCGGGCACTCGGCGTGCAGTATCTCCTTGTCGGTTGCCGGTTCGAGGTGAATAGCCCATGACGATGTCCGCCCAAGCGTTGTTCTTGAAAGCCTGCGTCACGTCGGATGGCGAAGAGTCCGACGCGAGTCTGCTCGCCGAGTTCTTCGCCCACCGCGACGAACGCGCCTTCGCCACGCTCGTGCGCCGGCACGAACGCACCGTGTGGGGTGTCTGCAAGCGTGTATTGCCGAATGCGGCGGATGCCGAGGATGCGTTCCAAGCGACATTCTTGGTTCTGGTCTGCCGGGGCCGGACGTTGGCGGAGCGCGGCAGCATCGGCGGCTGGCTCTACCGGGTGGCCCATCGGATCGCGTGGAGGGGGCGTGCGATGGCCGACAAACGCAAGCGGCGTGAAACCAAAGTGGCCAAGTCGGAAGCGGCACCGGAGTCGGAGCGACCGTCCGATTTGATGGCCATCATCGGCGAAGAACTGGAGCAGTTGTCCGAACCGCACCGCTTGGCGATCATCGTTTGCGATCTGGACGGGTTGAGCCGGTTGCAGGCCGCCGCACGGCTCGGTTGCAACGAGGGGACTCTGTCGGCCCGGCTGAACCGGGGCCGGAAACAGTTGGCGGAACGGCTCCGCGCCCGGGGGATCACGACCCCGGTGATCGGGCTGGGGGCGCTGATGGGAATCGCTTCGAACGCACCGGCGTATTTGGGCCCAACGACGGTCGATGTGGCTTCGACCGTCGCGGCGCTGGGGATCTTCAATCGGGCCGTCTCCGCTTCGGTGGCGGCTCTCGTTTCGGGAACCACGAGGGAAATGACGATGCGAATCACGACGAAAGTTTTGGCGGCGCTCGTACTATCGACCGGGTTGATCGGCGGCGGCTGGGTGAACTGGAACCCGGCTCCGAGCTCGCGAGTTCAGGGGGCGCCCGTGCCGGAGGTGAAGGCGGAACCGTCGATCGAACTGACGCCGGCGGCCATCGACCTGCTCCGCAAACGCAAAGTGTTGAAGGAACTCAAGTGCGCCCCGGAGCAGCGCGTGCAGATCGAAGATCACTTCGACGACTGGCAAGAAAAAAGCTGGGCGGTGCGGGATGCCGCCCTCGAGAAGCAACCAAACATGACCGAGGAAGCGAAGGACAAGCTGATGAACGAGCGCGAGGAGGCCGGTCGGGTCGAAGTCAAGAAACTCCTCAAGCCGACTCAAATGGTTCGCCTCATTCAGATCGAACTCCAGGCCCGCGGGGTGAAAGCGTTCACCGATGCGACAGTCGTCAAGCTGCTGAAGTTGACCGACGATCAGAAAACGATTGTCCGTGATGCCATTGAGGAAGCTGAACAGGTTCCACCGCAGCAAAAACAGGTTATCCAATTTCAGGCTGCTCCCGGTGCACCCGGAGCTGCGGGAAGAGTACTTCAAGTATTTGGGGCATTCAACACCGAAAGCATCCCAGATCCAAAGCAATATGCGGCGGCGTTGGTGAAAGTGATGGGTGGCTTGACGAAAGATCAACTGGCGACGTGGAAGAAGATCATCGGGGATCAGATCGGCTTCGAGTTGTCGCCCGTGAGTTCCGTGTCGCTTCCACGTGCAGTTGTGGCACAACCACTCGGGCTGCTTCCGCCACCGCCACGTGCCGTCGAGGTGGTTCCCCCGAAATAAGATTGAGCACGCGGACTCACTTCTGCATGATCGGCAGGTAGTTGTTCGGCAGTTGCAGAATGATGCAGGCCATGGCGGTGGCGTACGCGGTGCCGTTATTCGGGTCGTCCCAGCCGCTGAAGTTGGAACGCTTGGCGAGCAGTTCTTTCCGGATGGCCGGGAACCATTCGTTCCAATAGCTGCCGCCGGCCGTCCACATGGCGAGGGCGGCGTAATAGTGGCCGTAGTAGTAGTGGTAATCGGCGCGCATGTCGGAGTTGTTGCGTTGGCCGCTCGGCAGGTACCGCATCAAGAACTTCAACCCTTTGTCGATGATTTCCCCCTCGTAGATTCCGGCGCTATACAAGCCGACGATGGCGGCGGCGGAACGCGGGAGCAGCGAGCCGGTGGCGGGTCGGCCTTTCTGGTACATGAAGCCGCCGTCGGGCAACTTGCACCCCTTGATGTACTCGACGCATTTATCGACCACCGATTTATCGACGAAGATGCCGGCGTTCTTGGCGGCTCGCAGGGCCATGAGCTGGGCGACCGTCACCGATACATCGGAATCTTCCGGTTCCGGTTTGTAACGCCAGCCCCCTTCGCGGTTCTGCGCTTTCACGATCAGCGCGATGGCCTTTTCGAGCATATCGCGGACTTTGGCTTGCTTGGCCGGATCGGGGAACGTGCCGTGGATTTCCGCGAGGAACAGCGAGCCGAAACCATGTTGGTACATGGCGCCGTGGGCGAGGAAGGCATCGGTGTTTTGCAGGTAGCCGATCTTGCTACCCGATCCGCCCCGGCCGATGATGTAATCGGCGGCGCGGGCCACCGCCGCCCCGTATTTGCCGCGTCCGGGGAGTTGACCGCCGGCCAAGAACGCCAAGCCGGCGAGTGCCGTCACGGCGACGTTGGCCCCGTTGTTTTTATCGCGGAAGGCACCGTCCGATTCTTGGTGCTTGGCCAAATAGTCGAGCCCGCCGTCGATGGCCGATTGGGCATCCGACGTCACCAAGTCGCCGGCCGCTTTCGGGGCATCTTGGGCGTGGCCGACGAGGGCCATCGACCCGCCGAATCCTGAGAGGGCGGCCTTGCGGAGGAACTGTCGGCGATGGTGTGCATTCATGGTTCGTCCGATTATTTGCGGGCCGCGGGCGCCGAGCGTTCGGCGAGATTGAGGTAATATTGCTTCAACATCTCTTGGTACTTCGGCATGTACTGTTCGCGGTAGTATTGCGACGCTTGTTGGCGGAGCTTCTCCGGCAGGTGCCCCCAAACTTGCTTGGTGAACGGATCTTCGTTCGGCAAGCTCGGGGCCGTCGGCCCCGCTTTACCGTCGGCCGTGCCGCTGACTTTCGGCTCGCCGGTACCGGGCTTCATCATCGGCTCTTTCGTGCCGTTGCCTTTCGGTTCGCCGCCGCCGGGTTGCATCATCGGTTCTTTCATGCCGCCCATCGGTTTCCCGTCAGGTTTGCCCGAGCCACCACCGCGCATCGGCCGTGGTTTGCCGGCGCCCCCGCTGCTGCCACCCATCGGCATCGGCATCGGCTTCCCGGAGCCACCCATGCCACCGCCCTCCATGGGGGGTGGGGGCATATCGCTACCGCCACCGCCTCCGCTCATCGGTGGTGGGTTCTCGCTCTGTTTCAGCAACGCGTCGATATCTTTGAGGACTTGATCCTGTTTCATGCGTGTGGCGTCACCGGTGTCCAGCTCCTTCAAGCGGTCGCCGATGGCTTTCGCATTCTGCGTGACCCGGTCGAGAATTTTAGCCGGGTCTTCCATCTCACCGGGCGGCGCCGGCTCGTCGGGAATCACTTGGGGAACCTTCCACTCCGTGAGGCGCGGCACGGGAGCAACCACGACGGCGAACGCCGAAGTGGAACCGAATAGCACCGCACCGAAGGCGAACCAGACACGCATCATTTCATCTCCGGATCGACAGGTGATGGTTGCAGGGCCGAGGCGAGTTTTTCCAGTAGCTCGGCGATTTCTCGCTGGGTGCGTTCGAGTTCTTCTAGCTCTTCCCGGTCGGCGTCGTTCAATTTCTCTTTATCGGGTTGGAGTTTGGCGAGCGCGGCCGTGCGTTCGTTCACCTCCGCTTGAATCGCACGCAGGGCCTTGAGCTGCGCCAGCGGCGGCACGCCACCCGGTGGCATCTTCGACGGTTCGCCGTCGCCCGGTGGCATCTCCGGCATTGGCTGTTCCATCGGCTTGTCGCCCATCGGCATGGGCATCGGTTTCGGCTTGTCTTGGATCGATTCCAATATGTGGTCGAGCCGACGCAGGGCCGTCTTCAAGGGGCGGCGGGTGCGGTCGTCGGTGGCCTGCTCCGATTTGCCGTCGAACGGTTGCCCGGCCGCGTCCAATACCTCGCCTTTGCGTTCGGCGAACAGCTTCCCCGATTTCGCAGTCAGCGCCGCGGCTTGCTCGGTCAACTGCTTGAAGACCGGCAGTGGTTCCAGTTGCTTCTCGGCGAAGGTTTTCAGTTCGTCGGCGATCCCCTTGGCTCGATCTTCGAGGTCACCCAGACTCGCAATCGTCGCCCGATTCCAACCGGCTTCTTTCAGCGTCTCGGCGTGAATCCGACCCGCTTCCGAATCGGTCGCCTTGAGCCGCTCCCGGAGTGCCTTGAGGCGTTCTGCCAGCTCCTCACGCTTCTCGGCGGAGAGCTTCTCGGTATCCTTTTCGCGATCTTTATCGAGCTTGGTCACGGCTTCGTCGAGCTTCTTCAACGCCTCGTCTTGATTCTCTTCGGGCGGCTTGCCGTCGCTGAGATTCTTGGCCGCCGCATCCATCTTCTCGGCGGCGGCCCGGAGCTTATCGGCGGCATCTTGGCGACGGTCGCGGGTCAGTTGCTCGGCGGCTTGCTCCGTCTTCTTCTTCAACCGCTCTTGTTCGTGGGCCAGCTTCTCCAGCTCCTCGGCCCGCTCGGTTTCATCGGGGATCATCGCGGCGGCTTTGGTCTTCTTCCGCAGTTCATCCTGCTCCGCGGCGAGTTTGTCGATGTCGTCGGCTTTCTGCTTTTGCTTCTTTAACTCGTCTGCATTGTCGGTCGGTTTCTCGCCGAGCGCGTCCGCCAGTTTGGCGAGTTTCTCAGCCGCGTTCTGCTTGGCGGCGTTCGCTTGGGCCGGGTTGTTCTGTTGCAGTTCTTCGCCGGCCTTCCGCAAATCTTCCACCAGTTCCTGGCCACCCGATTTCTGCACGGCGTTCCGCAGGGCGTCCGCCTCGGCCTTGGTTTGTTTGCTCGATTTCTGCAAGCGATCCGACTCGGCTTGGGCGGCGTCCGCTTTGGCTTGGGCGTCCGCGGCCGCGTCGGAACCCTTCGGTTGCTGTTCCGCGTCGGCTTGTGCCGCCTTCGCTTCGGCCGATTTGGCATCGGCCTGATTCTGCAACTCGCTGGCGCGGGTCTCTTTCTCATTCGCCAACCGTTCGGCCTTGCCGAGGGCGGCACCGGAGCGCTCCGCGAGCTGGTTGAATTTGTCGGCGGCGCGGTTCAACTCGGCCTTTTCATTCGGCTTCAGTTGATCGGCCGGTTTGCCCGGCTCGAGTTTCTCGGTCGCCTTGATCCCTTCCTCACCGGCTTTGTTCACCGAATCTTTCAGGCTGTTCGCTTCGGCCCGGAGTTCTCCCGCCCCGGCCCACGCCTCGAGTTGTTGCAACACAAGGTCGAGCGTCGTCTCCAGCGATTTCTGCTCCTTCACGGCCGTCTTCAATTCGTCGGCGACAACTTTGGAATTGAGTTTCGGACCTTGGTCGGTTTCGTTCTTGGCTTTCGTCAACGCTTGATCGATGGGGTCGAGGTTCTGCTCGGCGATACGGGCCAAATCATCGGCCACGGCCTCCACGCGATCCGTCGTCGGCGTTCGCGCCAAGTTGTTCGCCTTCACCAAGTCGCGCAACTTTTGGGCTTGCGCTTTCAGACCATCGCGCGGGTCGGCAATCTGATTCTGAATCGCCCGCTGCTCTTTCTCGGCCCGATTCAACTTCGCGATGTCGTCCGGAGTCAGCCCGTTGTCGCGTGCAGCTTTGTTCGCATCGTCGGTCCGTTCGCGCGTCGCCCGTTGCTCCTCGCGGAGTTTCAACACTTGGGGCCGGAGTTTGCCCAACTCCAGTTGCAGCAGACTATCCAGCCCGACGGAACTCACGATGCGAATCTCGAATGCGGGCTTGCTTCGCCCCGGCTCCTTCAAGGCGGTGATGTCGTCGTAGTCGCTGGCGGCAGCGACGAGGATCAGAGTGTCACCCTCGGCGGGGGCCGAGCCATCCGGTTTGCGGAACCGGCTCAGTGGGATCGTCGCGGCCCCGGAAAGAAGCACCGGCTTCACCGAAGTCGCTGGCGCGCCGAAACCGAGAATGGCCAACTGGGGCAGCTGCGGGCGAGTAGACGGGATGGCCAACACGAGTTCCCGGGCCGGCGCATTGGCGTCCCCGAAGCGGTATTCCACGACCAAACGCTGCACGGCGAAGGTGCGATCTTCGGCGCGGGCTTGCACCGTCACGCTCGCCGTGGGCAACAGCACTTGCGGATCGAGGCCCACCATCGGGCGATCCATCGAAACGGTCGGTGGAGGGTCAGCGGTGTAGCGGAAATCGAACGTCCGCGATCCACTCAGCCCGGTTTCATCGGTGAAGCGGAAGTTGTACAGTCCGGCCAGATGGGGGATGAAGTTCGCTTCGAGCCGGGTGCCGTCCGATCCGGAGATGGTCACGGGAATATCTCTGGTCGCTTCGTCGGCTAACAATTGCGAGCCGAGTGCCCCGAACGGATTCGTGCCCGCCAATCCGGCGACGCCGCTGCCGAGATTCAAACTGTCGCGTTCCACCTGGGGAATGAGAACCGCCGAAACGATCCGGCGATCCGTCGCCGCGAGCAACCGAATACGGGTGCCGTGGACGGCTTCGAGCGTACTCGCCCCATCGGGCAATTGGCTCTGGGGTAAATCGGTGTACCGCGGGTAGGTCAAGTGGATCTGTGGGGAGGCACGACCGTCGAGCGACACCAGCTTCGGTGGCGGTTTGACTTCGACTCGAAATGGGCCGGTCACCCCGTCGTTGGCATGCAGTTCAAATGCAAAGTCCACAGGAATGCGGTGGGCGTCGAGGTGGAAGACTCCATCGACGGTGCCGGTCGCCCCTTCTGGGATCGCCAGCGACGCGATTTCTTCGAAGCTGTTACCGTTGTCGAGTGTGACGGCGATGGTGGCTCGATCCGGAATCAACCCCGTCACTTGAAAGGGGATGTCGTGCGCCTCGCCCTTCGCCAGTCGCAAGGGATATTGGCCCGGAGTCGTCAAGCGGATCTTCGTTTTGGTCGGCCAGGGGTGGGCGCCGAACGGATCGAGCAAGCGCACCGCCGCTTGTTTGCTTCGGGCGCTGTTGAAGAGTGCCAATGGAAAGACGATGCCAATCGCCGCGAGTGCGAGCCAAAACGCCCGCCACGCTCGACCACTCGGTACGATCTCCCCAAGCTCGAAGCGCTCCAAGGAATTCCGGGCACGAGCGATGGCGACCCGGCGAAAGCGAGCCGACGCCGGTTTGTCGGTCGGGTTCATCTCGCTGAATTCGACCGCGCTGGCCAAGGAGTCGTTGAACTTCGGGAAGCGATCCTCGAGCAGCATGGCCACCCGAAGGGGCTTCACGGCGCGGCGAATCGGTGCGAACACATCCCGCAGCATCAGCACGACGGTGACGGCGATGATCCCCACCAGCAGTAAGGCCCGGACGAAGCCGGGGAGGTTGTACGCGATATCGAGGACGCCGGCCAACCCGACGCAGGCGATCAGTACGGCCAGCCAGCGCAATCCGCCGGCCAGCACCAAGGCCCGTTTGCGTTGGCCACCGAGCGTGCTCAATTGTTCGAGCAGTGAAATGGTTTCGCCGGGCGGTCTCAACACGAATGGCATATCGCACTCCGAACCGACACGCAAACGTCACCACACTCCCATGATAGCCGACCCGTGCGGCCGTGCCAATCGGTCGATACAATCCGTGACGATGTAGGGATCTGCCGTTACACGGCCGGCTCGCTCCTCAGCAATTCGGCGGCTCCTTCATCCAGAAGCATCGCGGCGAGTTCCTGCCCCAAGGCTAATGGAGCAGATGTCAATCCGCGGTGGGTCGCACTGATGCGGCGGCGGCCGTCCAAACTGAGTACGACCCCGCGCACGATTAGCACACCCTCGTCGGCGGTCGACGTGGCGCCGATGGGAACCAAACAGCCGCCGCCGAGTGCGAAGAGCATGGCTCGTTCGGCCGTGACTCTGGCCCATGTGTCCGGGTCGGTGACCCCTTCGGCCAAGTACCGCGATTCCGCATCGCCGGTGCGGCACTCCAAGCCGATGGCCCCTTGGCCCACGGCGGGCAGCATCCATTCGGGGTCGAGAAATTCGGTGATGCGCTCCGCTAACCCCAGCCGCACCAAGCCCGCTTCCGCGAGCACGATGGCATCGAGATTCTGGTCATCGAGTTTGCGAAGGCGAGTATCGACGTTGCCACGCAGGTCGACGAGTTTCAAATCGGGTCGGCGGTTGGCCAACATCGCCCGCCGCCGCAAGCTACTGGTGCCAATAGTGGCGCCGCGCGGAAGATCATCGAACCGCGAATATTTACGGGATAGGAACGCATCACCGGTCGGGCCACGGGGCGGAGTGGCCACGAGGTGGACGCCGGGAGTTTCCAGGGTGGGCAAATCTTTCAGACTGTGGACGGCGATGTCGGCCCGGTTTTCAAGAAGGGCATTTTGAATCGCCTTGGTGAAGACGCCGAAGCCGCCCATGGCCGAAAGTGCCGAAGCTTGATCGCGGTCGCCCGTGGTTTCGATCAACACGAGTTCGCGCGGACGTGGATCGGTGAAGGGTGCCAAAAGAGACTCGAGGTAACGCGCTTGCCACAGGGCCAGCGGGCTACCTCGAGTCCCGATTCTCAATGCCGCAAATTCGGAGTGCGGCGTGCGGAGTGCGGAATCGCCGATCATCGTCTTCTACTCCGCATTCCCAACTCCGAACTTCTTTTACCAGTCGCCGCCTCCGCCGCCCATGTCGCCACCGCCGCCGGAGTCACCGCCCCAATCACCACCGCCACCCGAGTCGCCTCCACCGCCGGAGTCGCCGCCCCAGTCACCACCGCCACCGGTGTCGCTGCTACCGCCGCTGTCACCCCAGTCGCCACCGCCTTGGCCTTCCGAGCCACCGTCGAAGTTGCCTTCGCCGTTGTCTTGGCTGCCGCCGTAGTCGTTACCACCACCGGAACCGTCGTTGCCACTACCGTAGTTATCGTTGTAGTGGTGGCCACCGGTCATTTGATCGTACATGTACATGCCGGCCATGGCGCCGAACATTCCGCCCATCATGCCGCCCATGAAACCCATACCACCACCGCCGCCGCCGTAACCGCCACCGCCATTGTAACCTCCGCCGTAACCGTTGACCGAGCCGGTCATCATGCGGATGAGGGCGATCACCACCCAGATTCCGAGGAGCACGGCCCCGGCAATGCAGACCCAACCCATGATGCTCATGCCACCGCTCTCTTTCTTGGTGACGGATGTGGTTTTGGAATCGACCGGAAGAGTCGTGTCCTTCAATTGATCGATCACGAACGCGGTCGATTCGAGCAAGCCGGCATCGCGGACTTGCTTGGCTTCGTCGCCGGACTTGCTCTTGGCCGCACGGAACGCCGAAATCAATTTACTTTCCACTTCTTTCAGATCTTGATCCGAGAAGTGGCGGTGCAAATCGCTCGCTTTATCCGCGATCGCACGCACATAAAATTTGTCCTCGTTGATGTACGCCAGAACGACGATGCCTACTTCGCCCTTCGCCAATTCGTGGGCCCAATCGCTGAAGAAGATGCCCGCTTTGGCTTTGTCGGATTTGGTCGCTTCGAAATCTTTCTTTTTGGATTCCGGCACGCTCGTCCGCGTCATCACGGTGTAGTGCGTTTTCGCCTTGAAGGTCACACCGTCGAACTTCGCCTTGGCCGTGTCGATCCCGCTCGACGTGAAGACGTCGGCTTTGTCGTCCACACGCATCACACCGTCCTGCGGATTCGCCGACGCGGTAGTTCCCGTCTTACCGGCGAGTGCCACCGGCGTACCTAAGCCCAGCACCAACAGGGCCAGCCAAGAAAAACGCATGATCTTATGCATCTCAAAGATTCCTCCGAAGGTTGCGGGGTTATGAAAGATAGCGGATCTCGTATTCCTATCGTCATTCTAGCCGATTCCCAACCGCCTCCGGGCGAAATCGCTCCGGATCGGCCGAAGTCCGCGCCCCCGAGTTCGACTGCCTCTATTATAACCCAAATCGGGGCAGCACCCGCAGGTTATCGAGCTATTCGCTCGAGGTTTCGGAGCATTTGCATGGCCCGCATCCGTTCGACGACGATTCTCGCCATTCGCACCCCCACCGGCGGCGCCATCGGCGGCGACGGCCAAGTCACGCTCGGCAGCATCGTGATGAAAAACGACGCCAAGAAAATCCGCACCCTCTACGACGGCAAAGTCGTCACCGGATTCGCCGGAGCCGCCGCCGACGCCTTCGCCTTGCTCGAACGGTTCGAAGGAAAATTGCGCGATCACCAAGGTTCGGTGCCCCGTGCCGCCGCCGAACTCGCCAAAGATTGGCGGATGGATCGAATGCTGCGACGCTTGGAAGCCATGCTCATCGTGATGGACAAGGAACATCTGCTCTTGCTCAGCGGCACCGGCGACGTGATCCAACCGACCGATGGCGTGCTCGCGATCGGTTCCGGTGGGCCCTACGCCCTCTCCGCGGCACGGGCATTGATCAAACACACCGCGATGACCCCCGGCGAGATCGTCCGGGCCAGCCTGGAGATCGCCGGGGAAGTGTGCATCTACACGAACAAACAGATCGAAGTGGTCGAGATCGGCTGAGTTATCTGGTCGGGTGATTTGAGTTGGGTTTTGTGCGGTCACGGAGGGTAACGTGAATGATGGGACAGGTGACACTTTGTGATGCTCCGCGTCTGACGGATATTCGCTACTGCGGTCCGGAAACATTCTTGCGCTTCGGTTTATATGCAAAGTCGATTTTGCTACGATCCAACCTACGGCAGAGTTCATCAATTCCTTTTAATACCGCCAATTCTCGTTCTTCCTTGTACAGCGGGAAGAGCTGATAAACCCAGACCACTTTGCCACTCACGTCTGTAAAATTCGACTCTTGGATCATCAAAAAGCTATCTTGCGTTGTATTCGGGGCGATGGGTTCCGGCGGCTCACCATTTGCCACAATTTCAGCGGGAGGATGAATCCAAGACCCGGTTTCGTGAGGGCGCTTCGCCAACGAGCGGAGTACTTCAATCGGCCATTTCCATTTCGGATCCTTGAGTTCCTTGTAAGCCCAATTCGACGGAAGTTGAATGAAGAGTTCAGCGTATTGATATGTTTCAGCACCTTCGATTGCCGGAGTTGTCATGGCTTCCGCCGACATACCGTTCGTGAAGAGCACGAGTGGCTTGCTTGAATCCGAAGGGTGAATAACGTGAATAGTTATTGGTAATGCATCCGGGAGATTTCAATCAGGGCGGTCGGCTCGACCTCTCCATATTTGCCGGCGAAGTGTGCGACGACACCATCGATTTGCGAAGTACGAGCGACCGGCGGATAAAGCGATCTGTCGACTCCGACTATTTCATGAGCGGGTTTGGCGCCTTTCGACAGTAGAAACTCGACGACATCGGGGAGGTCCTGGAATATCGCCCGATCCAGCGCCGTGAACATTTCATTTTCGTCGCGGTATGACTCGAAGCATTTGTTGACGTCGGCACCGTACTCGACTAGCAGCTTCACAAACTGGATGGGGTATTCGGAATCGTGGAGATGGATCGCTCCAATCAGACACCGCCCGAGGTTGGGATCGGCTCCCTTTCGAAGTAGCCATTCGGCCATCGCCCTATTGGCTGCTGGGACGACATTTGCGGAACCAATTCCCGACATCGTGTAGGCGAGGGGAGTGCTCCCTTCCGGTTGCGTTTGTGCGTTGATATCACACCCGCGACCGATGAAGTATTCGGCCATCTCGATCTGCCCGTACCAAGCAGCTTTGTGGAGTAGCGTCTCTCCATGAATACCGACAAACGGGTAATTGGGGTATTTTAGCAATAAAGATTTAACCAATTCTAGGTTGCCGCAATCGACTGCGTCATCGAATTTGATGCGTTCTGTTTTATTCATGGTTTGGGCCAAAATTGCTCTCCGTTTTCCAGAATCCTTGCCATTTTGTCGAGCTGGGCCAAAATTGCTCTCCGTTTTCCAGAATCCTTGCCATTTTGTCGAGCGCGGTAATTATTTCCTTGTTTGTTCCGTTTGTCGCGTGCAACTTTTCCCACACGGCTTTGCAGTACTCTTCGGAGTGAATTCCTGTGCCGCTCCCCATCTTCGCCCAAGCGAGATTCTTAAGAGGTTGTTTCGCTTTGATGAGCTTGTTGGCGTTCTCGCGGCGCAGTCTGCCATCGCAGAGTTGTAGAAGTTAACTAATAATTACCACAAGCAAATCGTGCCTGATAGAGAATTCAGAATGAAAATGCAACCGGGCTGGAGCCGTGGTATTGTCGCCGGCAAATTGGTCGATTGGTTCGATCCCCCGGCGAAGCCGCGATTCGCTCTGTTGCACCTGCACCCCGTTGGTCAAGAATCGCTGGCCGACAATGCAGTGTTCACGGAGTTGCTGACGCAGTTTCACCTTGGTTGTTGTGCTCCGTTCGGAGCGGAGAGTTGGTGGGCGGATCGGGTTTGTGCGACGTTCGATCCGACACTCACCGCGGTGCAACATCTCGTCGGGAATGTCCAACCGGCGATGCGAAAGCGGTGGACGTTACCGACGAAAGCGATTGCCATCGCGGGCATTAGCATGGGTGGCCAAGGGGCGCTTCGACTGGCATTTCAGCAACCGGACACGTTCAACGTCGTCGCCGGCATCGCCAGCGCCCTCGATTATCACGAGTGGTATGGTCGGGGAACCCCGCTCGATGAGCTGTACAAGTCGCGGGAAGCGTGCCGGCAAGAGACGGCGCTCTTGCACATCCAACCCGACCGATACCCGAAGCACATTTGGTTCGCCTGCGACCCCACCGACGAAGAATGGTTCCGTGGCAACGACCGTCTCGATGAAAAACTGCGGGCCATGGGAATCCCGCACACCGCCGATCTGACCTCGGAAGCCGGGGGGCATTCCTGGGCCTATTTCGATGCGATGGCCGCGCCGATGCTTGCTTTCGCCGTCAAGAGTTTAGAGGTAGAAGCGCGGCGACTGTTGTAGCCCAAATCGTATTTTCGCAACAACCTTTACAAAATCGCTGGCAGCGGTTCGTTCCATCAGTTATAATGAGGTTCTCGCCTAGAAATTCCCGTTGAGGTTTCCGATGCGGATCCCGATAGCCCTAGTCCTGTTGGCCTTGTGCACTCCGTTGTTGTCGGCGGCCGATTCCAAGACAAGTTTTACGGCCGAGCAAGTGAAGTTCTTCGACGAGTCGGTGCAGCCGGTGTTAAAAGCGAACTGCATGAAGTGTCACGGCGACAATCCGAAGAAACTTAAGGGCGAGCTCGATCTGCGGACTCGCAGCGCGGCGCTCAAAGGGGGCGACACCGGCCCGGCCGCAGTCCCCGGCAAGCCGGCGGAAAGCTTGCTGGTGCAAGCGATCAACCATTCCAAGGAGGGGTACGAGATGCCCCCGGCCGGGAAGTTGAAATCGGCGGATGTCGTCATTCTCACCAAGTGGGTTCAAGATGGGTTGGCTTACCCGGCCGACCGTTTGGAATCGGGCGTCGTCGGTGCCGTGACCAAGGGCTTCACCGAGGCTCAGAAAGCGTACTGGGCCTACCAACCGCTGAAACGGCCCACCCTGGCCGGTGTTGGCCACCCCGTCGATTCGTTCCTAGAAGCGAAACTCGCCGCGAAGAAGCTCGCCCCGGTCGGCGTCGCCGACAAGGCCACACTGATTCGCCGAGCCTATTACGACCTCACCGGTTTACCACCCACTCCGGAACAGGTCGATACCTTCGTGAAGGACACGGATGCCAAAGCGTGGGAGAAACTGATCGACCGCTTGCTGGCATCTTCGGAATACGGAGAAAAGTGGGGCCGGCACTGGCTCGACATCGTCCGGTATGCCGAGAGCAATGGTTACGAACGAGACGGCCCGAAGGCGAATGCTTGGCGTTACCGCGACTATGTGATTCGGAGCTTCAACAACGATAAACCGTACGGTCAGTTCCTCCGTGAGCAGATCGCCGGCGACGAAATGAAACGCGGGCTGGACGACGTCGACCCGATCATCGCCACGGGGTATTACCGACTCGGCGTTTGGGACGATGAACCGGCCGATGGCTTGCAAGCCAAAGCGGACGGATTCGACGACTTGGTGACCATCACGGGCCAAGCGATACTCGGGATGACCATCAACTGCGCCCGTTGCCACGATCACAAAGGCGATCCGATCCGGCAGACCGATTACTTCAAACTGGTGGCGTTCTTCCAAGATATCCGCGATTACAGCAACGACCGCAACACGAGCGTGGCCAGCAGCCAGACCGACATTTCCCCGTCCAATCAGCGGGCGGTTTACGAGAAGGAACTCCGCGAACGCGAGGGACGGATGGCGGGGATCGTCAAAGAAATGGAGGCCATCGAAAACGAAGGCATCAAGGCGATGAAAGCCGAAGACCAGCGTGCCTCGGAAGGCCCCGAGCGGCCCAAAGTGGTTGCCAAAGTGACGAAATTGTTCGACGCCACCACGAAGGCGACCTATTCGGCCAAGAAGAAGGAGCTGGACGAGCTGAGGAAGTTACCGAAGCCGACCCAAATGGTGGCGCTTTCGGTCAACCACTCTGATCCGCGTCCGCCGGCGACTTTTTTGAACATCCGCGGCAACCCGCACGCACAAGGCCCCGAAGTGAAACCGGGATTCCCGGATATCCTCGGTGTCCCCGATCCGACGATTCCACCGGCGGCCAACGGGGCGAAAAATAGCGGTCGGCGGACGGTCTTGGCCGATTGGCTCACGGCGAAGACCAACCCGATCCCCGTCCGCACGTTGATGAACCGACTCTGGTTGCATCATTTCGGGAAAGGGTTGGTGCCGACGCCCAACGACTTCGGCAAACTCGGCGAGCAACCGACGCACCCGGAGTTGCTCGAATGGCTCGCAGCCGAATTCCGCGAACCGACGGCGGGTCAACCGTGGAGCCAAACGGGCGATGCCGAAACGCTCAAGCGGATGCACCGCTTGCTGCTCACGAGTGCTGCTTACCAACGGTCATCCACGGCGAACGTCGACAACATGAAGAGCGACCCGGCCAATACTTACCTCTGGCGGTTCAACAGTCGGCGCTTGAACGCCGAGGAAGTCCGCGACTCGATCTTGAAGATGGCGGGAAACTTGGACGCCACGATGTACGGGCCGAGTGTTTACCCGAAAATTCCCCGAGAAGTGTTGGCCGGTCAGTCGAACCCCGGCGACAACTGGCACTTCGACCCGTCCAAGCCGAAAGACGGTAACCGCCGCACGATTTACGTGTCGGTGAAACGGTCACTCCAAGTGCCGATCTTGGCGAACCACGATCAAGCGGATTTGGACAACAGTTGCCCCGTGCGTTACACGACCACGGTGCCCACACAAGCTCTCGGCATGCTCAACGGTGAGTTCAGTAACGAGCAGGCCGTCGCCCTCGCCACGCGGTTGCAGAACGAGCACCCGGACGACTTAAACGCCCAAGTGACGCGCGGCATCCGCCTGGTCGGTGGCCGCATCCCCAAGAGCGAGGAAGTGGCCAAGGATGTGGCCTTCCTGAAAGCGTTGAAAGCGAAGCACAACCTGAACGACGCGAAAGCATTGGCCCAGTACGCATTGATGCTGTTGAATACGAATGAGTTTGTGTATTTGGATTGAACTTGGAAGTCGGGGTCAAAAGCATGAAATTGCTCGTGAGCATACGACCCGAGAATGGGCACTTTGTCGCATCGCTCCCTGGAGATGCCCGCCTTCGAGCCGAAGGCGGCACGCGGGAAAATGCGATTACGTCGCTTCTGGTTCTTCTCGATCAAACCCGAACCGAAGAGGAACTCATCGAAGTCGAGTGGCCCCGCCGTGGACTTTTATCATTGGCGGGTTCTGTCAAAGGTGAAGCGGCCGAAGCCCTGCGTGAAATTGTCGCCGATGCCTACCGCCGCCGGGATGAACAAAAAGCTGCGGAGTTCCCGGAATGATGGCCTTCGACACTTCCATTGCACTGGCTCACGATGCGACCCTGATCACCCGGAATTGCCGCGATTACGAACTGATACCGTCACTCAAACTTGAAGTCTGGAATTGATACTCTCATGAATACCCCACCCGAATCCCAATTCTGTGGCCGGACCCGCCGTGAATTCTTCTGGCAGACCGGCGGCGCTTTCACCGGTCTGGCGCTCACCGGCCTGCTGGGCCGCGATGGTTTCGCCCCGATGGCGACTGCCAACGAATTGGCCGTCGGCAAGAACCCGATGGCGGCCAAGAAAGCGATGTTCCCCGCGAAGGCGAAGAGTGTCATCTTCTTGTTCATGTACGGCGGGCCGAGCCATATCGACACGTTCGACTACAAGCCTAACATGATCGGCATGGACGGCAAAATGGTGCCGGTGAAGACCTTCGGACGCGGGGGCAAACGGAATGAAGGGCGCATCGTCGAGCCGCGCTGGAAGTTCAAGCAGTACGGCAAATCCGGCAAATGGGTCAGCGACCTGTTCCCCAATCTCGGTGGCTGCGTCGACGACTTGGCGTTCGTCCACAGCATGTACGCCGAGTCGCCGATCCACGGCTCCGCGATGCTCATGATGAACTCCGGTCGATTGGTCAGCGGCAGCCCCTGCCTCGGCTCGTGGGTCACCTACGGTCTCGGTTCCGAGAACGAGAACTTGCCCGGCTTCGTGGTGATGCTCGATAAAACCGGCGGGCCGATCTCCGGGCCGAAAAACTGGAGCAGCGGCTACATGCCGGCGGCTTACCAAGGTGTGACGCTGCGTGCCACCGAGACCCCCATCTTCGACCTCGCCCCGCCACCCGGAGTGACCCGCGAACAACAGCGGCTGCTACTCGACCGTTTGAAAGAGAAGAACGAAGACCACTTCAGCAGCCGGTCGGACAACTCCGAACTCGCGGCCCGGATTGCGAGTTACGAACTGGCTTTCAAAATGCAGTCGCACGCCCCCGAAGCGGTCGACTTCACCAAAGAGAGCAAAGAGACGCTCGAACTGTACGGGATCGAAGGGCCGACGAAAGCGCGCACGGCCGACTTCGGCCGGAAGTGCTTGCTCGCCCGCCGGCTTGTCGAACGCGGTACGCGGTTCATCCAAATCTACAGCGGCGGCAACCACAACGACGCCAACTGGGACGCCCACGGCGACTTGGAAAAGAACCACAACTACCACGCGGGAAACACAGACCTGCCCATCGCCGGATTACTGAAAGATTTGAAGCGTCAAGGCTTGCTCGACAGCACAATCGTCGTGTGGGGCGGGGAATTCGGCCGCCAACCGACAGCCGAATACGCGAACGGTTCGGGTCGAGATCACAACAGCTACGCGTTCACGATGTGGATGGCCGGCGGTGGAATCAAAGGTGGCACGACCGTCGGCAAGACGGACGAATTGGGGGCGAACCCGGACGGCGATAAATACCACGTCAAGCAACTGCACGCGACCGTGCTGAACCAAATGGGCCTCGACCCCAATAAACTCAGCTACTTCTACAGCGGGCTGGAGCAAAAGCTCGTCGGTGTCGAAGGGGCCCAGCCGATCCCGGGGCTGGTGTAAAACTGTTGGTCACACCCGTTCCGCGATCACGGCCACTTGCTGGGAGGCGGCGCGGGTGAACAGGATGAACCGGTGGGTGGCGCCGGAAAGCTTCCACTTGTTTTGCAGTTCGTCGGTGTCGGCCAACGACCCGCGTTTCACCGCGGTGATGCGGCCGATATCGTGGGTTCGCAACCAAGCAGAAATCTTCTTCGAATCGAGTGGTAGCACGGCGTCGACTCGGTAAACCGTGGCGAATGGTGTCGGTCGATGTTCGTCGGCCGTCAGAATTTGCACGACAGCATCAATCGGCGTGGCATCAATCTTCGATGCTAAATTTGGAACCAAACCGGCCCGGTTGACCGCCGCTTCCGGATCGTACAAATAGGCTCCGATTTCGACTTGGTCACGGCGCTCGTCCGGCTCTTCGGCTTCCAGCGTGTGTCGGACACCCGCCGTGTTCAAAAGCGTGGCCCGTCGCGCTGTGGTTCGCAACTCCCCGAGCCAGAGCACGCATTCTTTCAATTCGCCATCGACGGCGATGAACTCAATTTCGCCGGGGAACAGGGCTAAGTCTTCCCAGGATGCCCCCGGGGCCAGTTTGAACCCGATCGGAAAATTCTTCGGCAAGCGGGCGATCAACTCCGCTGGCGGCGGCGAATAATCTTGGAGCGCGAGGAATCGTTTCCCCTCGGAACGTCGGCCCGGGTCGGCGAATGCGGCCGGCACCAATGGCAGAACATCGGTCAATAGGTCGGCTTCGATGAAGTTGCCCGAGTGACCGTAGACCTTCAAATTTTCTTCGGCCAATCGCAACCGCACGGGATCGTTGTCGATGGCGACCACGGTTCGGTTCGCACTGGCCAAGCCGATGGCGTCGCCACCGAGGCCGCAGCCGAAATCGCCGACGCAGTCGTACTTCGCAAATCGTTCGGCCCGATACCGGGCGATCACTTCGCCCGACGACACTTCGAGCGCTTCGCGCAGGAAGAACATCTCGGCGGCCCGGGTGAACTTCACGGCGGCTTTCTTGCGGAGCAGGACCGTTTCCACGGCGGCACGGGCCAAGTTGGCCGGGAAGTCTTTTCGTAACCGGGCCAAGGCGTACAGGAACTTGGCCTCGGTCGGTTCGGCTTGCGCCGCCCGGGTCAAAGCCAATGCCCCCGATGGGCCGAGCAACAGGTTTAGGGTGGAGAGGTTCAAGCCGTTCAACCGAAGGCGAGGCTGAGGATGCGGTGTTGTTCGAGGTCGAGCGCCTCGGCCCGCAAGCCTCCGTCGATGCCGAGTTCCAAGAGCTTGGCGTCGACTTCGGTCTTCTCCCGTCGTCCGCTCGGCCAGCCGATGAGTGCGGCCCGGAGATTCTTACGACGGTGGACGTACAAGTCGCGCAGGAAGACGCGGAAGCGAACCACATCGCCGATCTTCGCCCGCTTCTCCGGGTTCGGTTTGATCATCACGATGCCCGAATCGACCTGCGGTCGGGGGAAGAAGTTGCTCGGCCCGACTTTGCGAACCGTCTCGACATCCGCCACGCTCTGCACCAGCACGCTCAGCGCGTTGTAATCTTTTGTGCCGACGGTCGCTTTCAACCGCTCGGCAATCTCCCATTGCACCATCACCACCATCCGGTCGATGGGCAGATCCGGCAGCAAGAGCAAGTTCGAGATGATCGGCGTCGCCACGGCGTAAGGCAAGTTCGCAATCAACTTGAGTTTCTTGGCGTGGAACTTCTTCGTGAGTTCCGCCCAGCCCGCCAGCATGTCCGGGTTCAACTCATTCTTGCGTTCGAGCGCGTCGCCGAGGTGCGAGACGACATTGAGCCGGTGGCCGATGAACGTCTGAGCCATGCGGTGGAACGACTTGTCGATCTCGACGGTGAAGACGCACGCGGCCCAGTCGGCGAGTTTGTTCGTGAGCGAACCGGTGCCCGTGCCGACCTCCAGAACCGAGTCGGTGGAGGTGATGTCCCCTGTCCGCACAATGAGGTCGACCAAGTTCAAGTCGATGAGGAAGTTCTGGCCGAGTTTGCTTTTCGGTTCGAGGCGAAAGTTTTCCATCAACCCGCGCAGATACGACAGCGTTTGGCGTGGATCCGGGGCGTTGGATTTCGGCAACGGCGGTTGCACGGTCGGTTTTGCAGCCTTCGGTTTCGGGACTGAACCCGCCGCCGGCTGTATCGCAATTTCTTCGGGTGGTCGTGACATTCAAGTAGTCTACGGAAATGACTGGTATCGGTTGCGGGGGTTTCCCTCTGGGATAACGAAATCAGGGTTGTGAGGACACCGGGAGGTCGATTCGATTGCAAACTTGACCGTGCATGATGTCGTTGATGCATCAGATCTGGTACATCAGCTCGGCTTGCATTTCGGTGCGGGTCTTCACCCCTTTCACCTTGTGTTGCGGGTTATCGAGCACCACCACGGAAAACGGGGCCACCGACTTCGTGAGCCAGACGTTGGAACCGATCACCGAGCCTTCTCCGATAATGGTCATCCCGCCGAGGATCGTGGCATTCGCGTAGACGATTACGTTGTCGTTTAAGGTCGGGTGCCGCTTGTAGGCCCCGTGGACGATTTCGCCGGTTTCATCGCGGTCGAATGAGAGTGCGCCGAGTGTTACGCCCTGGTAAAGCTTCACATTCTCGCCGATGTCGGTCGTTTCGCCGATGACGACGCCGGTGCCGTGATCGATGAAGAAGCCCGGTTTGATGTTGGCGCCGGGGTGAATGTCGATGCCGGTCTTCGAGTGGGCGAATTCGGTCATCATCCGCGGGATGTATTTCACTTTGAGCCGGTACAACTCGTGGGCAATGCGGTAGACCGTGATCGCTTCCAAGCCGGGGTACGAGAAGATGATTTCGTGGTGGCCACTGGCCGCGGGGTCGCCCCGGTACGCCGATTCGACATCGCGTTCGAGAATCGAGCGGATGTGCGGTAGACGGCGGAGGAAATCGAGCACGGTTCGGCGGGCTTCGCGGTCGCACTGGAAATCGGCATCGTCCTCGCAGCGTTCGTGCTGGTGGGCTCGTTTCACCTGCTCGATCAACTGGTCGTAAACGTTCTCCATCAGTCCGCCGACGTAGTACCCGATGTTTCCCGGATTCAAGTTTTGGCGCTTGCCGTAGCCGGGGTAAACCAGTTCGTACAGGTCGCCGAGGATCGCGGCCACCGATTCCCGGTTGGGCAGCGGTTGATGGCTGAGGTGATGCAACAGCCCGCAATCGGAATACGACGCCACCAAGAGATCGGTCGCCCGTTGCAGTTCGTGCTGCTCCACGTCGGTTTCGGCAGACATCGGTGAACTCCACGAGTTGAGATTGCACTTCAATCGTAGACCGGTCGGACGCTGAAGACAACCGCAGCAAAAATGAGGCGTGATCGCGATCCTCAAATCGAACTGTCGGAAAGTGTTGGCAATAGTCGCTTTTGCTGTCCGAAACCTCGCCAACACACTCATAATACTCTCATTTATTTGTCGTGATCAAATTGACCTACATGAATCGAACTCGTTAAAATCTAAGTGCACGACGCTGGATTCTCAAATCGGTTCACACCGACCAGCGCGTTCAAGTCCGACCATTCTGGAGGTCAGCTCATGTTGCATCGGTTCAACAAGAACGCACTTTTGCGCAAGAAGCACTCGTTTCGGCGCAGCGTCTCGCTCAATTTTTAGCAGGTGATCGGTCGGGGCCAGTATTGGACTGTCAAACCGAGGAGTACGGCGGCGAATACCTCGCCGTCAACATCCCCGCCACGACCACTTGGACGCTGATCTCGATCCAGAACATCCGCTAGGTTCTGGGGATCGCCGATGTCTTGAATGTCGAGACGCAAAACAGTGTTGCCTTAGGCACTGGTTCTTGTGACGATACTTTCAGCCCCGAACACCAACCCACCGGGGCGGTCGTCCCATTTTTGCGCGAGGTTCTGCGATGCGTCTCCCCCGTTTGCTGCTGGTTCTCTCGGCACTGGTCCTAGGCGGTAGTCCCTTCCTCCGTGCCGACGATACCCAAGAATTCCTCGACCCGAAGAATTGGGAAGGGAATATGGACATCTGGAAGATCGAAAAAGATACGATCACCGGCGAGACAAAGAAAGATCCCGGCTTCAACACGTTCCTCTGCAGCAAAGAGAAATACAAGGACTTCGAACTGACCTTCAAAGTGAAGCTCACCGACGGCATCGGCAACAGCGGCGTCCAGTTCCGGAGCGAAATGACCGACGCGAAACGGTTCGTCGTCAAAGGTTTGCAAGCGGACATCGGCAAGGGTTATTGGGGCAGCCTGTACGGTGAAGGCGTTGGTGGCATGGTCATGGCGTCCGACCCGAAAGTGATCGACAAAGTGGTCAAGGAAAAGGAAATCAACGATTACCAAATCATTGCCAAGGGGTCGAAGGTCACGATCAAGATCAACGGCGAAGCGATGGTCGACGGCGACTTCCCGAAACTGCCGGGCAAGAAAGATGCGAAAGATTTCGCAGCGGACGGGGTCATCGCGTTCCAGGCCCACGCCGGTTACCCGAAGATGAAAGTCGAGTTCATGGAAATCAAATTCACGAAGCTGAAGTGACCCAACTCGACCGGAGTCGGAGTCATCCGACTCCGGTCGACATCATTTGCCTTCCACTTTACCAATCGACATTTTCGGTGCGGCACTCAAAACATTGAACACAGGCAGTATCGGCGTGACACCCCGTTCACCGTCCCAATGGGCGTCGGTGATTTTCAGGTGCCCCGGCCCGATGGAACCGAAGCCGAGGGTGCTGTCGAGACTGAGCCACTGCCCTTCGATCCAGACTTCAAACCACATGTGATACGCCAGCGTCGGCTTGTTCCCCGGCTTCGCAGGAACGTACACCACGCCGAGTGCCGTCCGCGATGGGATGCCCAGTGCACGGGCCATACCGGTGGCCAGCATCGAATACTCGGTGCAGTCCCCACTCAGGCTCTTGGCGACGCTGAAGCACGGGGCCATAGCCTGGCTAAAGTCGGTGACTTTCATGTTCGCATTCACCCAAGTTTCGATCGCCTGCGCTTTTTTCCAATCACTCGCACCGGCCCCGAGATTCCGGATCGCGGCCGCCGCATGCTTCTTCACGAGGTCGTTGTCCCAGTCGATGAAATAACTGTTGCTGAGGTACTCTTTGCCAATTTTTGCGGGTGGAGTTTTCGGTTGGATCGGTTCCCGTACGGCCGTCACCACAAGATCGAACGTCCGAGCTTTCTGATCGGCATCTTGAATTTTCTGTCGTTCATCGGCCGCGAAGATTTTCTCCAAGGGAGTGTCGCCGTCGAAGCGAATGCGGTACGTGACGCTCGATTTGGAATGGATCCCGGCGACCGCACGGTCGAGTTTGATCATGAGCGCTTCGGCGATGTCGAGCCGCTGGGCCGGTTCGCGAAGAGCCAGTTCCCGGGTCGTCCGCAAGACGGTCATGATCCCACCGAGGGTGGGCATTTGCGAATCGATCCGGAGCGGCTCGAACGACTCGGCATCGGCGTAAAGGGTGGCTGGCGGGAGCGTGAAATCCCCGGACGGCTCCATTTCCAACTTGAATTTGAGGTACGATTTGGCTTTCTGCCCTTCGGCGAGCGCTAACTCTTCCGCTGGTAGCGCGGTGATTTTCATCTTCACCACACGATTGATCCGCGCTTCGTAACTGAGGTACTCGATGGTCTCACCGACCTTCGGTTTCTTATCTTTGAGCAACGTCGATTCTTTGCCGATCCCGAGCACGCCTTCGGGCCAAGGGATCGTCTCGGAGTTGTTCAGAACCCCTTCGATCTTGACCGAAAGGCCTTTGTCGGTGGCCGTACCGATGATCGATTGCACCGAATCTTTGCCATTCACTTGGCGGGTCTGGGTGACGATCACTTTGCCTTCGAGTGTCTCGATGGTGGAGTTCTCACCCCACATTTCGACGCTCTGACCGAACCGGGCCAACTGCATGACGAGCTTCTTCGTACCGTAAACCATCTTCTTTTTGTCGCGTTCATATTCGCGGACCACGGTGTGCACATACCCGATTTTCAATCCTTTGCAGTGGGCGACATCCCAGGTTTCGACCAAGATTTTGCCATCCTTCACCGCCTCCTGTTCCTTGGCAACAGGTGATTCCGCCGGCGGTTGCGTCTTCACGGGCACCGGCTTCGGGCGGATGATTTCGAGGTGCGGCACGTTCTCACGCGGGGTCGGCAACAGCACGATGCTGCCCGAAGGCGAATCCGGCAATCGGCCACTCGGGCGGATCACATAGAAACCGGGACGGTCGGGATCGGTCTGGAGAATCACTTTTGAAATGCCCGTGGCTGGCGTGGTCGACGAACCTCTCGGACTTATGACAATGCTGTTTGGTGGCGGGGTTTGGGCCAGCAGAGACAACCCTGCACAAGCGAACGCTAGGGAAATGACCATCCGCATTGGGAACCCCTTCTAATCGCATGAACACACTTTGATATTATCGACTATCCCTCCAGGATGCTACCAGTTGGAACGGCTGCCTCTACCCGTGGGGCAAACCATGGCACCTCTTGAACCCGAGCGATAGGCAGAGTCTAAAAACCCGGCATAATCGCACAATTCGTGCTACGTTGGAGCTGACGGCGCTAGAATACGACTCCCGAGCGTCAGCCGGCTGGCGAAAAGCCGGGTAAGCTATCGGGTCTGCTTTCCAGCTTGTTCGGCACCTTTGCAGAATTTACCCGGAACGGCCCACCTCGGGCAACGGGTCACAGTTTTGGCCGAAGCGAGGATGTTTCGTGAACGCGGATTCTTGGACGGATCATCTGAACCGGAAAACTTACGGCTCCTTCACCCTCACCGATGCCATTCGGCCAGGGCCCTCGGTGCCAATCCGCCCACGGCAAGGCTACCATCTCCAGGTCTATCGGGATCGCAAAGCCGGTTTGAAGCTGCCGATGATCTCGGCGGCCGTCTCCGCGGAAAATCTCATCGATTGTTTCATCGCCCTGCTAGAACCGCTCGGTGAGACGGTGCATGTGGTTCTCGAAACGAGCCATGGCCGCGACGCGGACGATCACTTGGATTACCGCCGGACGCACATCGATTTGCCGGTGTTGACCAGCCACTTTTGCGATTTCGAAGACTTGTTGCTCAACGACGGTTGTACCGGCGTGGCGGTGCTGAGTACGGCCGGGCCGATGGAAGTTCAATTCGACGAGCACAAATTGCTGCACATCTACGCCACGAAAATCAATCCATTCCGGAGAGTGCTCCGCGATTTCGGTGTGCGTCGCCGTAAAGATTTGCCGCTGATCTCGGATGCCGAGCATCTTCACCACACCACAGACAACTACGAAGACGAATTCGAGCAACTCTGCCTGCGAGTCGGTGTCGCCGACTTTGAAATGGCCATGAGCGACGAGTGAGTTCTAATCCCAACCGAGTCCAGCGGATAATTAGCCGCGAGACGTCTGTCGAGCGCGGGAATGGACGTGGATTCCATTTCCGCGCTCGCCAGACGTCTCGCGGCTAAATTGCTTGCGGTGTTCGTCTGATTCCTGAAAAGGAACAGATTCTGAGTTCCTCACAGCGTGGCCGTTGTGATATAGTCGGTTTTGTCCCATTCCCCCGAATTTGCTGAGGTTCGAATATGTCAGAACGCGGAACTCTCTCCCGCCGTGGATTTATGGGCCAATCTCTGGCCGGGCTGACGGCCCTGGGCTTGCCCCTGTGGTACGCCCGTGAGGTTCACGGGGCCCAGGTTGCGACGCAGGTCGCCCGGATCAAAAAAGAAGGCGACAAGCTCAACATGGGCTTCATCGGCATCGGTAGTCCGCAAAGCCGCAACCGCGCGCTCTACGGAGCCGCGCGGAATTTTAAGCAAGTCAACTGCATGGCGGTCTGCGATGTCGACACTCGGCACCTCGCCAGTGCCAGCGCGATGCTCAAAAAGGACAAGTTCGAACCGACGGAGTACAAGGATTTCCGCGAAGTCTGCGGGAACAATGAGATCGACGCGGTCTGCATCGCGGTCCCCGATCACTGGCACGCCCTCGTGGCGCTCGAAGCCCTGAAACAGGGTAAGGACGTCTACTGCGAGAAGCCGCTGACACTGACCATCAACGAATCGCTCACGCTGATGAAAGCCGTCAAGGATTCCAAGCGTGTACTGCAAACGGGCAGCCAGCAGCGCACCGAAATGGGCGGCATGTTCCGCTTCGCGGCGGAAATCGCCCGCAGTGGTCGGCTCGGCAAGATCAAGAGCATCGAGTGCCGAATCGGCGGTAGCCCGCAGTCCGGGGCGATCCCCGAAATGGAACCGCCGAAGGAACTCGATTGGGACATGTGGCAAGGGCCGGTGGCCAAAGCCCCATTCCGGATGTCCAAGGACGGCAAGAAGACGAATTGCCACTACGAGTTCCGCTGGTTCTACGAGTACAGCGGTGGCAAGATGACCGATTGGGGCGCCCACCACATCGACATCGCCCAGTGGTGCCTCGGTATGGACGGCAGCGGGCCAACGACCATTGAAGCAATCGACGTGAAAGAGCCGTACAGCAAGGGTGACGGCTACAACTGCCACGAGCAGTTCAAGGTGAAATACACTTACGCCAACGGCGCCGAAGTAATCGCCATGGACGGTCGTGGCACCGATGTGAAGGGCTTGGTGAACAAAGACGGCAACGCCGCGAAGAACCGGGATGGCAAACCCCAAGAGATGACGTCGGGCAGCGAAAACGGCGCGATGATCTTCGGCGAGACCGGCACGATTTTCGTCAGCCGGGGTTCACTGTTGGCCAGCGATCAGAAGATTCTTTCCGAGCCGATGAAAGACATGCCGGTGCTCTATCCGAAGCGGCCCACCGACCACATGGGCAACTTCCTCGATTGCATCAAAACCCGCGAGACGCCGATTTGCGGCGTCGAAATCGGCGGCGGTTCGGTGATCGTCTGCCATCTCGGGGCCATCGCCCTGCGGATGGGCAAAGGCACCAAACTGACGTGGGATCCGAAGACCCACAAGTTCACCGGCAACGAAAAGGCGAATGCGATGCTCAGCCGCGAGTATCGCGCCCCGTGGAAGTTGGAAGCGTAATAGCCATAGCCCCGGTATCGCAGGGTACCGGGGCCTTTTTTCGTTTCGATTCCTACCGACTACAAGATATTGTGCCAGCGCAATCCCCTCGCGTCGGCGATGTTGCGGGTCACCTCTTCGGCATGCTGACGGTTCTTGCAGAGTAGCAGAGTTTCCTCAGTGCCGCCGAATTCGTTGCAGAGCGCGGCGTGGAAACTTTCCGGCCGGATGACAAAGATAAAGAACAGAATTCCCGGCAAACAACCCATAATCAGGAGATAAATGCAGATCACGTACGAGACCATCCCGGGATTGTGCGACGCGACGATGCCGACACCGGCACTCATCTTCAACGGGATCTTGAACCCCGGCATCGGGATGAAACAGTAACGGCGCACCTTGATGATCACGCAGCGCCCTTTCGGGTCGCGGGTGACGTGTAACGATTCGAAGCTGCCGAGAATGAACGCTTGCAACGCCATGTTGAACAGGTTCATCGTCACGTTCATGCCGATGGCGGAAGCATCCTTAAACGATTGCCCGTTCGCCAGCATCCCCAGCGCAATCAGGAAAACGTTTGCGAATTGCAGCGCGATGAAGATCTGCAAGCGGGTGGCCGGGTTCCAACCTTCGTACCAAATTTTGTCGATGGGCTCGAACTCGCGCTTGGACTTGAGCTTCTTTTTGCCGACGAGCTCCCAACCGCAGTGGACGCAGAACGCCGCATCGAGCGGGAGATCGTACCGGCACTCCGGGCACGGTTTCAATCCGTTGCCGGGCACTTCGTAGGGGGTCGTCAACGGGCCGTCGTGCTCGATTTGGTCGCCGGCGAGCAGCGGGGCACCGACGCCGATCACTTCGGCGAATTCGGGGCGGTGATCGTGCGGATCGCGGTAATGCTGGGCCACGATGGCCGGCGCCCGGCCCGTTCTCGGCCACTCGGATTCATCGTCGAATACCGGGGCCACGCGGGCCCGCACCACCGGCTTGGTTGCCACCGTCGCCGGGATATCGAACGGGGTTTCCGGCTCGGGCACCGCGTCCGGCTTGGCCCGCATTTCGGGTGGCACTTCGGCGTAGTAGCCGCAATGCTCGCAGCGAACTTTGGCCTTGGCGTAGCCCGGCGGGACGGTCGCTTTGCCGCCACAGTTCCCGCAGATGAAGCGATTGTTCAATTTGGGATTCCGGATTTAGGATTTCAGAACACGAGATCAGCTTACCGCTCGGGGTCGGTTGGCAATCCAAAATCCCAAATCCCAACTCCCAACTCTCAATTGGTGATCCCTTTCGTGATGCCCATGAAGACGTCTTCCAAGTTGATCTGCTCTTCGTTGAAGGTGCGCAGTTTGTACTGTTCGGCGATCAATCGCTCGGGGATGAAGCAGCCATCGCCTTCGCCGTCTTTGAGAGTCACGCGGATGGTCGCCGCCTCTTTGGTGAGTTCGACCGATTCGATCTCGTGGAACTGTTCGAGTTTCTTCGCGGCGAATTCATTTTGATCCGGGCCGACCGACACGATGTAGACGCGCTTGGTGCGCACCTTGTTGATGGCCTCTTCGACGGTGCCGTTGAAGATGAGTTTGCCGCGCTCGATGATGCCGATCTTGTTGCAGATATCGGCCAACTCGGGCAAGATGTGCGACGACACCATGATGGTTTTGTTCATACCGCGCAACTCTTTGATAAGTTCGCGCATCTCGATGCGGGCACGCGGGTCGAGGCCGGAGGCCGGTTCGTCGAGCAGCAACACCTGCGGTTCGTGCAACAGCACCCGTGCCAGCCCGAGGCGCTGGGTCATCCCGCGGCTCAAGCTCGTGACGAGGGCGTCGCGTTTGTAGCCGAGGTCGACGAGTTCGAGCACTTGGTCGCACTTTTTGCGTCGGTCGGCGCCCTTGATGCGGTACGCGGCGGCGAAGAATTCCAAGTACTCCGTCACCTTCATATCGTCGTAGACACCGAAGAAGTCGGGCATGTAGCCGATGCTGCGACGGATCTCCTTCGACCCGGTGTAGATGCTGTAGCCGCAGACGCTGGCCTCGCCCCAGCTTGGGTTCAGCAGCGTCGCCAAGATCCGCATGGTCGTGGTTTTACCGGCGCCGTTCGGCCCGATGAACCCGAACACGTCGCCCTTGTCGAGCTTGAGCGTGAGACGGTCGAGGGCGTAGAGGTCGCCGTATTTTTTGGTCAGGTCGCGGCATTCGATCATAGGGGGCTCGATTAATTATTGGCGAGCCGGCCCCGTCAGGGGTCGGAGTATGAAGTAGTTTAACCCTGCTCGTCACTTGGCCCCGATGGCCTTCACCGGAATGTAAATGCGGATGTACGTTTCCTGTTGCAGCGTGCCGGGGACGGCGGGGCGCGGGCCGCTGCCGGGCAGAGCTTTCAGCCAGAGTTGGCTCGGGCTGGCACTCTCGGGATTCGTCATCAGCTCTTCGGCCTTGCCGCTGACTTTGGCGAGCTTCAACAGCACGATGACTTCTTCCGTGTTGGCTTCACTGAGCCGCCATGATTGATCGAGCCGCCGGAGGGTGGAATTTTGAAGGTTGCGACCGCCGGAATCTTTCTTCACACCCGCTTCGTGGAACAGCATGCCCCATAACCCGAGTGGCGTCGCCACGGTTTCTTGAACCGGTTTCCGCGAGGCACTGCGGAAACCGGTCTGCTCGGCCGGCTCTCCGCTGGCGTAAAACTTGGCGTCCGGGGCGAGTTCGACCCGTTCCCACTCGCGGGCTTCCGCGGTGCTACCGGGGTTGAATTTCACCGGCACACCGGTGCCGATGCCCTTATCGAGTTTGTACGGTTTGCCGGCGAAGTACGCGATGGCGTCTTGCACCTCGGGCAATGGCAGGTTGATGGTGATGGTGCCCGCGGCCCCGAGTGGGGCGGAGGGCAGGTGGGCGACCGTCGAGGTCACCGGGGGAGTTTTGCCGTCTAAAAAACCAGCCCAGTTGGCGGTGAAGGTTTTGGTCGACCAAACCTGCACCGGCACTTTCGACAAGCCGTTGGCGGTCGCGCCGGCTTGGGTCGTGCCGCCTTTCGGATCGATGCGGTACTGGTAATTCCGGTAGCCGCGGCCGATGCCGCCACCCAGCCCGATCCGACTGCCACCCATCCAGTCGACGACCGTGACCGGCTTGATGGGCGCCTCGGTATCCGGCGAGCCGAATGCCCAAGGCTCTTTCGGTTCGACGCCCACGGTGTAGTTGTCGATGCGCGGACTGAAGACCGTGAACCACGTCTGCCCGTAAACTCGATTCCCGCCGACGTCGACATCGACGACATCGATCTTGTTCACACGCAAGTCTTTGCCTTTGATCTCGTAAGCGGTGAAATACGCCGCCGCACTGACGGTGAGCACGATGATCGGGAAGGTGATCCACGTCAGTTCGAGCCGGCCGACTATCTTCTTGAGGAACAGGTATTCGATTGGCCCGATTAACAGCGTGTAGAGGACGATGAACAGGGCCACCCAACCGAAGGAAATCACGGGCACGCCATCGAAGGTGTCGACGTGTTGCCGCAGAGCATAGGTAATGCCGTCTTCGGAAGCCGTCGGGTTGACCCCCGGCGACAAGTTGGCCGGGTCGTACTTATCCGGGGCGGTCGCCGATTTCTCGGATCCCGCTTTCGTGATGAGCCAATCCCAGAACTCGGGGCGTTTCTCGAGATCTCGAAACGGCGATTGATCGAGATCGAAGGCCACCACCGTGATGCGACCGAGTCCGAGTGGCACTTGCACCACAGCGGGCAAGGCGTTGCCCTCGAATGCGGCACGGGGGTTTTTCACCATCTCGGGGCTGAGGCAATACGGGGGCGGCGTGCCCGCCTTCGGTCTCAATTTCGCCACGCGGAACTGCTGACCCGGTTCGGGCGGAATGACGTTGCCGTCTTTGTCCTTGGGGAAGTTCCCCTCGGCATCCTTTTTAATCTTCGACGGATTTTTCAGTTCGGTTTCAATGCTGATGCGGAGCGTGGCGAAGGTCAGCGGGAGTTGATCGACCTTTTCGGGCGTGGCAATCAACGGCAGCAATTCTTTGAACGCGACATTATCTAAAAACAGGGAGGTTTTTTCGCCCAGGCTGATGATGAGTCGGCCACCGCGGGCCACGTATTCCCGCAGAGCATCGCGTTTCGATTTGTAGAAGTCGTTTTGAAATAGCTTGAGCAAGAACTCTTCGCTAGACCCGCCGGTGGCGAGTACGACGAGGTCGGCGGCATCGTAGCCGAACCATTGGTCGGGTAACTCTTCCACGCTGGTCAT
>JAYSYJ010000256.1:0-10606 GCA_043727675.1 Fimbriiglobus sp. | reverse complement strand
GCAGGTGCCGAAGTCGGCGAGGAACTGGTACTGCGTGAGGCGGTCGATGGCCGTTTGCAGAATGGCCGGATCGCGGCGAAACGCCGGGCCATGACTCGGCAGTAAGAATTCGCAATCGTCGTCTCGGATCCGTTTCAGCGACTCGATGAAATGGGAAATATTCGACCCGTGGTGGGCGTCGATCACGCCGACGCTGGCGTCCCGGTAAATGTTGTCGCCGCTGAAGAGCAAGTTGTCGAGTTTGAAGCTGAGTTGGCCGGGGGTGTGCCCCGGCGTGTGCCAGACATCCAAATTCAACTTGCCGATGGTGATCACGTCGCCTTCTTTGAGCTTCACATCGATTTTGCACGGCGGCATCGGGATGCTGAAGTTTTGCGCCGAGATGCAGGCGAACGTCTCGATGACGTCGCCGGCCTCGATGGCCACGGCCGCGCGGGCGTGGGCGGCCGTCTTCGCTTTCAAGCGATCTCGGGCCGCCGCGAGCGCCTGCACATGGTCGGCATCGGCGTGCGTGGCCAAAATCATCTTGCATTTGGACAGCGGAAAATCCATCGCCCGGATGAGATCGATGACTTCGTTCAACGTGTCGGTTTGGCCGATGTCGAGCAAAGCGAATTCGGTGCCGCCGTCGATCAAATAAATATTCACGCCGAGAGGTTTCCCGGCGGCCAGGTTCAACTCGATGACGTTGGGCGCGAGGTACTTCCGCGAATGCATGGCTCGATCCGCTGGGGTAGAGTTCAGCTGCTCAGCACATTTTACGCAACCGTGAGAAACCGTCCGGGGCAATTGGCAAATCCAGACACAAAAACGGGGCGGGCCAACTGGCTCGCCCCGTTTTTGATTTTTGGTTCACTCGTGTCAGGGGAAGAGGATTTCGAGGTCGAGGCTCTCCTTGCCCCGCAGCACGGTGACCTTCGCTTTGGGAGACTCCATCATGGCGTAGCGGAACAGCTCTTCGACTTTGTCGAGCGCTTTCGCACGGCGCAGGTTGACGAGTCTGAGCACGTCGCCGGCCTTCATTTTTCCGGCCTCGGCCGGGGAACCGGCCTTCACCGATTCCACGACGATCGCTTTGTCGGCGGCGAGTTTGCAACGGATGCCGAGGTCGGTCAGTTTGAAAAAGGTCAAGCCGGTGTCGGCCGTTTTACCTTCGCCGTAATAAGGCATCAGGTTGTTTTTCTCGGCGTACTCTTTCGCCGGGAGTTTAGCGGCGACGATAAATATATCGCCGCGAGAGTAGACCGGATCTTGGTAGCCGGCGAGATCGACCCGGCCGTTGGAGATGGTCAAGGTGCCGACATTGGGTGTCACTTTCACATCCGACGAAGCGATGATCACGGAGTTGTTGACGAACGAGTTCCAAGAAGTCGAATCGCAGAGAATAATGCAACCCGTCACCACCATCGACGTGTCGATCTCGCCCGCCACGACGACCAACTGGAACTCCAGTTGAGTGAAGACATTGTCCATTTCCGGTCGAAAGAGATCCTTCGGAGGGTGCTTGGCATAGAGGGTGTTGAATCTTTTCCGCTCGCCCCGACTCAGGTCGATGTATCCGCGGTGTTCATACTCCGGCCACTCCAGTGGTTGGCTCATCGTCTTCTCTTGGTGGACTTTTGAGCATTCCCGATGGACCTCGCGCACGACGAAAATGATCGCAGCCCGGACGTCATCCCGGACGTCGTCGTTCGGAGCTTGCAAAAATTTTGCGCGAAGCTGATCAATCCTTCTGGACTTCACGAGGAGGTCGAGTTCGGTTGGTTTCTTGACAGGTTCGGCCGGTTTATGGGAGATATTTGTCCCGAGCAACATCAAGGCCACCGCGAGAAAGGCTGTCATACGTCACCTGAAAAAATGGGGTGTAAAAATGATCTGTTCGAACGTAATGGCACAATAACGTTCAAACAGATTGCAAGACTACTAACCTGAATTGAGCTGGAATCTATGAAGGCGTACTCATCTCATAAGAGCATAACATCTTCACGCGTAATGTTCTCAGTCAAGCGCCATTCTGAAAACTTGACGTCCCGTCCCATAGGATCTAACACCAATTGTGAAGATCGCTTGGAACTTCACGTCGTCTACACAATCGCTCCATACCGTATCCTTATATTTGTGGTCGGGACGCCGGTGGAAACAGCAGAGGTGCCGCGACGTGTCTCGTATGTTCTCGGACATCATCAGCTCACGGATCAAGACCGGCCCGGCCTCCGGCGGACTGTCGAAACCCGACTTGGCCATTCAACGCACCAAAATCGCCGTGCGGGGCGTCAATTTCTGGTACGGGTCGAAACAGGCTCTCTTCGACATCAACCTGACGATGCCCGAACGCTCCGTCGTGGCGTTCATCGGCCCGAGCGGGTGCGGCAAATCGACCCTGCTGCGACTCATCAACCGGATGAACGATCTGGTCGATGGCGCCCGGCTGACCGGTGAAATCACGCTCGACGATAAGAACATCCGCGATGGCAACGTCAACACGGTCGACCTCCGCCAGCGCGTCGGCATGGTGTTCCAAAAGTCGAACCCGTTCCCAAAGACGGTCTACGAGAACGTCGCCTTCGGCCCGCGTGTCGCCGGCGGGGCGAACAGTTCCCGCCTCGATTACCTCGTGGAACGGAGCTTGAAACAAGCGGCCCTTTGGGACGAAGTGAAGGATCGCTTGCACTCGTCGGCGTTGTCGCTTTCGGGGGGCCAACAGCAGCGGCTCTGCATTGCCCGGGCACTCGCCACCGACCCCGAAGTGTTGCTGATGGACGAACCGGCGAGCGCGCTCGATCCGAAATCGACTTCGAAGATCGAAGACTTGATCTTCGAATTGAAGACGCAGTACACCATTGTGATTGTCACGCACAACATGCAGCAAGCGGCCCGCGTTTCGGACACCACCGCTTTTTTCTTCGAAGGCAAGTTGATCGAATCGGGTACTACCGAGCAACTATTCACAAAGCCCGTGCAAAAGCAAACGGAAGATTACATCACCGGGCGCTTCGGATAAGTGCGGAATGGAACACGACACGCGACCCGTTGAACTCCGGACATTTTGATTTCTCGCTCCGAATTCCGCGGGTGTGGCAAATCTTTTTGGCGGTCGGATCCGGAGGATTTCGGCCCTGAAAGGGCCGTTCCATCAGCCCAGGTCGGAGCCGGCACCGCCGGCGGAGGCCTGGGAGCCAGATCCGGAAAACGGCCTCCGTCCTGAAGGGACGGTTCGGAGCAGTCCTTTGAACCGCCCTTTCAGGGCGTGTCCATGTTCCGGATCGCAGTACCCAGGCCTCCGGCCGCTTCGCGACCTCCGACCTGGGCTGATCGAACGGCCCTTTCAGGGCCAAAATCGACCGCCAGAGAGATTTGCCAGACCCGCACTCCGCACTTGGAGACCATATGCCTCAACCGCGCATTCTGATCATCGAAGACGAGCGTGGCCTCGTCCAATCGCTGAGCTGGTATTTCTCCCGAGAGGGGTACGAAACGCTCGTGGCCCACGACGGTCAAGAAGGGCTGCGCAAAGCCCAGCAGCTCATCCCCGACGTGTTGTTACTCGACGTGATGTTGCCGGGGATCGATGGGCTGAGCATCTGTAAAGAATTGCGGATGGGCGAGCGCACGCGCGACATCCCGATCATCATGATCACCGCGAAGTCCGAGGAAGCCGACCAGATCGAAGGTTTCGCCAAGGGCGCCGACGATTACGTGACCAAACCGTTCAACAATAAGATTCTGCTCCAACGTGTGAAGGCATTGCTGCGCCGCGTCGAAGATCAAGGCGACCCCGCCGACGTCGTGGAACACATGGGCGTGAAGATCGACCGGGTTCGCCATCGGGTCACCGTCGGCATCAAAAAACTCGACCTCACGCCGACGGAATTCCGGCTGTTGGAGTGTTTGGTGCGTCAACCGGGCCGGGCCTTCAGCCGGCACCAACTCATGGACTCGGCGATCGGCGAAGGGCAGATCGTGCTGGAACGCACCATCGACGTCCACATCAAAACGCTCCGCAAAAAGCTCGGGGCGTTGGCGGGTCACAGCGACGATGTCGAATTGATCGAAACCGTCCGTGGCGTCGGTTACCGCTTCCGCGAGGCGAAGCTCGAGTTGGCTTGACGTGAACCGCTATAGCACACCTTTGGTACTCGGCACACCGAGGGCACGCGGGTCGAGTTCCACCGCGGCCCGCAACGCCCGGGCGCACGCTTTGAAGATCGTCTCGACGATGTGGTGGGTGTTGCGGCCGTGTAAAAGCACGACGTGCAGCGTCAGCAACCCCGCACTGGAAACGGCGCGCCAGAATTCTTCCGCTAATTGGCTGGAAAATTCCCCGAGCCGTTCTGTCGGGAACTCGGCGTTCCAAACCAAATACGGACGACCGCTCAAGTCCACGGCGGCCGTCACCAGCGCTTCGTCCATTGGCACCGTGGCATCGCCGTAGCGGCGCACGCCCGCTTTGGTGCCGAGCGCTTGCAGCATCGCCTTGCCGAAACAGATGCCGACATCTTCGACGGTGTGGTGGGCATCGATGTGCAAATCACCTTGGCACTTCACACTGAGATCGAACAGGCCATGCTTGGCCAAATGCGTCAGCATGTGATCGAAGAAGCCTATCCCCGTGGCGACGTGCGCTTGCCCCGTGCCATCCAATTGGAGAGTCAGTTCGATCTGGGTCTCCGCCGTTTCCCGCCGGATGGTGCTGACGCGCGACATCGAAGAACCTCGTGAGGTGAGTAGGAATCAGATCACCGCCCGCAGTGCGACCAACAGCGACTCGATCTCGGCGGGCGTGCCGACGGTGATGCGTAAGCCGTCCCCGTAACCCGTGTAGTTCATGTACCGAACGAGGATCTTCCGGGCTTTCAACGCTTCGTAGATCGGCTGAACCGGTCGATCCGCACGCTGGCACCAAACGAAATTGGTTTGGCTCGGCGTCACTTGGAACCCCAGCTTAGCAAGGGCCACACTCAGGCGCCCCCGTGTGGCGAGAATCTTGGAGCGCAGCCCCGCATAATATCCCTGATCCTGAATCGCCGCCGTCGCCGCCGCGAGGCTCAGCACGTCGCAATTGTACGTGTCCTTCACTTTCGCCATCTCGCGGATCATCGCCGGTGCCGCGATGGCGATTCCGAAGCGGATCCCGGCCAGCGCGTAAAACTTGCTGAATGTCCTCGTCACAATCAGGTTTGGAAGTTCCGGCAGCAGAGACAACCCGTTGTCTTCGGCGAAGTCGGCGTACGCTTCATCGAGCACGAACATCCCCGGCACCTGCCCCGCCAACGTCCGCACGTCGGCCATACGGAGCACGGTGCCACTCGGGGAATTCGGGTTCGCCAGAAACGTCAGGTGAGATTCATTCAACGGCCACGGTGTTGGCACGCTCCAGTTCGGTTCAAACGGGACAGTTTCGAAGCGGGCCCCCTGAATCTCGGCGAGCGACTTGTACAGGATGTAACTCGGCGTCAGCGCCGCCATCCGCCCCCCTTCGGGCACGAACGTCCGCGTCAAGATCGTCAGGATGTCGTCCGAGCCATTGCCGATGAGAATGGAATCCGGGGAGACTCCGAGCACGTCCGAAGCCGCTCGACGGAACGTGTCCCCCATCGGCTGGGGATACTTGCGCAATCCATCGCCGGTCAGCGCCGCCTGGACGGCCTCGAAGACCCGTGGCGAAGGTGGATACGGGTTCTCATTGGTGTTCAGCTTGATGATATCGGGATCGTTGAGCTGCTCGCCGGGCAAGTAGCCTCGCATCGCCGAAACGGAGGGTCGAATCATGGCAATACCGGGGAATTTTCCTCCATTCTACGATTGCCGTCCGCGTCGTCGCCGGCAATTTCCTTTCCTCGCCGCCGCGATTTGTAAAGAGTGCGTATTGTCGGTGCCCCCGCACCGTGCTAAGATTCGTCTGTCGGAGAGGTGGCTGAGTGGTCGAAAGCACGGCTTTGCTAAAGCCGCGTACGGGTAAAACTGTACCAAGGGTTCGAATCCCTTCCTCTCCGTTAATCTCTGGTGCCGCTTCGCGTTGCATGTCGCAAGGAACCGCAGGAAGTTCTGCAATTACTGGGTTTCCAGACCTCGGCCTCATTTCTCTGCGATTGTCTGCAGCTCTTTGCTGTGCCTGTTTTTGCGCCACTTCTGCGCCGGTTTCTGCGCCGCCTCTAGCCCGATCGAAGTGTTCGTCTGTGGTCTGGGCGTAGTGCTTCAAGCAAACCTTGGCATCGTGCCCCATCCACTTTGCCACCACGTGAACCGGATACTCTTCGAGAAGTTCCGTTTCACGACTCGACCGCAGGTTGTGGAACATCCGTGGCCACTGCACCAATCCTGCTCGTTTGACGAGTTTGCCAAAGGATGTCCGGAGGTTACAGCTTTTCCAGCCCGTTGGGGTGTCTGCCTTTGCCAAATGCCCTCCACCGACAACATGGGTCGCATCAGGGTCGGCCAGTTTGAGGGCTTCCTCCATGTACGGTCGCAGCTCGGGATAAAGAGGTATGAGCCGGCTCCCTTTCCCGTCGTAGCGGTCGGTTTTGGGAGAAGTGACCGTGATCGTTCCCTTCTGCCAATCGACGTGCTTCCATTCCAACGATAGAACCTCTGAGGGGCAGCGTAGGCCTCCGAAGCGGGCGAGGGCAACAATGGTACGCCAAGTCGGATTCGCCAAGTCGAATAGCTTCTTGACCGATTCACGGTCGACGAAGTGCTGCCGGCCACTCACACAAGCTGAGGGGATTTTTACCTCGGAGAACGGGTTGACGTCGATCAATTTGTGTTTGCGGGCGACATGCAGGAAGGTCCGAGCGAAGGAGAGTCGCTTCGCGAGCGTTGTAGGGGCCAACTCCTGTGTCAGCAGCCACGCCTTGAACTGCTCGCAGTCGCCCGTGGTGATCGTCTGCAAAGACTTCCCGTCGCCGAAGAACGCGATGAGGTTTCGACAGGGCTGCTGCCAGACTTCCAAGGTCGCAGGTTTTACATCGGGGCGGTTCAGGATGTAGGAACGGAGGAATTCCCCCAAAGCGACCCGCTTGACGGACTCGATCAGTCCGACGGCGGCCAACTTCGCCTTCAGGACTTCGCCGATTTCGGATAGCCAACCGGCGGTGTCCCGCGGAAAGGGCTGCCCTCCCATCTTCGCCGACAGTAGCGCTTCGACGTGACGTGCGATGGCTTCGGCGCCCTTGCGATCGATTTTGCCCATCCGGATCGACTTGCGATTTCCGTCCGGGGCCACGAACAGGATGCGACGCCGGCCGTGGGGATCGTTGCTGATGGATGCCATTTCTGAACCTTGAAGGGGAAGAAAGCCGGCCTGGTGCGAGGCCGACTTTATGTCGATGCAGAGTGTTGACCGGCATATTGTCTATAATGTCAACGTCTACGGAACCTCAGTTCTCCGTTGAATTTCCGGGTTCCGTAGACCGGTCACGTCGATAGCACGAATGCTCGCGAGGCCCGGCCCCCGTTCGACTTTGCCGGAAGCTCCTGCCAGGCCCCGGAGCCGGCTTTGACCAATTCATTCAGTGCCGTTTCTGCGGAGCCGGATGCTTTGAGCCAACGGCAGCCTTGTTGGACTTCGCGGGCCGTTGCAGAGCCGGCTCTGAGTTGGAGCCACTCTACCAACCGTCTTCGGTCTCTTTCTCCTTCGGTTTCGTCGAGCATGGTGTAGACCCGCCTCGCCTCGTTCTTGAACCATTCCGCCAAGCAAATGCCGGCTCTCATGCTTTCCGCGTCAACGCGTTCTTCGCTCTCGAGTTTAGGGTCGTTTGCAGCCAATCGCGTGAAGTGAAGAACCAACGCAAAGCGGGCGGCGTACTCTTCGAGTTTCGACCAAGCCGCCGCCAAATCCCCGGACATGCAGACTTGCTCGACATTGTGGGCGTTGTAGTACTCAACGTATGCCGCCTTGGCCTCGGCGGTTAAGGCGACTAGCGTGGGCCGAGTTTCGCCGTCTGATCCGCGTGCGGGCTTCAACTCGTACAGCCAATTCACGAGGCGAGCCACATCCGATTCGATCAGCGGATCGATGTCCGCATCGGTCCAGGTCTTCGCGACCCGAGGCGGGCAAGTTAAAAGCAGACGAGCCGCCAAGCCGGATTCGCGGTGTTCTTGACCCAACGCCCGCTGCAAAATCCCTGGCTGGATTCCGCCGATCACGGATACCGAAGCTTGTGGGACATGGATCGTAGGTGGGATTCCCGTCCTGCGGTCGGTCGTCATGGTGTCTGCGTTGAACATCGAAAGCCAATTTGCCGAGTCGGTTCCCGATTTGCCTTTTGCGGAATATCGGTCGAACGATCCGAGCCACCCGGCTAATTCATCACGTGCCAAGAGTAACCCCCGCGGATTCTCCAAGAGAATCGGGACGAGCGCTTCGACCGTTACGTCGGACACCATGAAGCGCGGGCACAGAGGCAGTTTGGGTTTCTTCGGAGGATCTCCGCTCTTTTCTTTACTGCGCTTCCACTCAATGAGCTTCTTCCCAAAGCAAGCGAGCTCGAATTCGTAGGCTTTCATCGCCTGCGTGTAACGTTGAAACGCCTGATTTTGGCGATCTCGGATTGGCTGCATTGCAAATCTAAACGCCGGAGTCTTGGCGGTACCGCTCTCACCAACGATGGCTCCCCAGAGGATCGCCGGCGCCGACCAGCCGCGTTTTAGTTCCAGCCGCCTCGAATTTCCGATGGCTGCTGCCAGGGAGACCAAAAGAGGAAGGGCCATGTAGGACATATCGCAGCCGATAGATTTCGCGCCGGGCAGACAAATTGCTGGATCGATTCCGGCAGAGCCTGCACGGGGAAGGGACGAAAATCCTTAATATTCGCATCTCGCGAAGGCGTCAGTTCGCACAGTGGGGCTGTGGACTTCGCTGCCGGCACGAAATCCGTCAGCGGCACACTGAGCGCTGCCGCGATGGCCTCGACCGTACACCCGGCGTTGCAATGAACTCTAGGAGGCCCATCAGGGCCTTCCAAAATACACAAGTCAGGATCCCCGTCATCGTGAGTCGGGCAGCGAGCCGACCAACCATCGCCAGAACTCGTCACGCCAGGCAGTTTCGCCAGCAGAGTTTCAACGGGGCTCATTCTCGCCCCCTTTGATCGTGCTTTCGCGTTGGCAGAGCCAGGCGCGGAGTTCGGCCAGCGAGTAAAGAACGGTCCGACGCTTGCCGCTCCCAACACGGATGCAGGGGATCACGCCGGTTCGTGACCATTCCCAAAGTGTTCGCGGGGAAATGCCCAAAGCCTTCGCTGCTTCGCGGGGCCGTAGGACCAATGGTAACGAATTATCAGTCATGGCACGAGTCCAGGAGTTGCTAACCACGATGTGCGGTGCGCATAACCCATACCCGTCAACGGCAACTGACATCGGTAATCTTAGTGAATGAAAGATGTTGCTTTCGCCTGCAAGTTACGGCAAAATAAAGCACTGGAAAAATTGCCTCGGTAACCCGGAGGTAACCGGTTAACCGAGATTAATCGTCATCACTTAAATCATACCGATCGACGCTTTCTCCCCGCTTCTTGTGTTTACCTTGCCGTCGGCCGATTTCCTGGGCCTTCTCTCCCTTCCGGTACAATATCCACCATTGGCTTTTCAGTACGGATTGCTTGCTAACAGAGAGCAATTTTCCAAGGCTATCTGCGGAAGCTGTCGGTGGGATTGGCATTAGAGTGTCAATCTTTGTAAGTTTTTTATTCACTGTCAGGTTTTTATCAATTAATACTTGATTTGCGAGATCGAACCGATTATCGGTAATCCCGTTCGTGAATATATTTAGCAATTTTAACATCGAAGATAGACTTGAGCTTACGTTATCATTTATGTTTGCAGTCGGGACGATTTCTTCGCTCGATATCGATTTCTCAATTTTTGGCTTATTGGATAAAAGAGATGGAATTCCCAAGTTGAATCTCGCTTGCATCCTGCCTGTTTCGGCGGCGAGTTGAGTGAATTCAAGGTGCGGATCTATCGCGAGACTTATAAAAGTGTTTACCAGCTTGATGCCTTTGACCAAACTGTTTACTATTTCAATAATATACGCCTTCCAGTATGCTTGGAGTACGCGAGTAACATCCGATTGTTTTAGGATAGTGCAAATTAATCCAATTGTGTAATGGTGCGAACCACTAAAAGTGCTATCAGAGCAGTGCGCAGACACTGTTTCAAGCACATGGAATCCATAACAGGCAAATATCGGCAGGCCTTCGGACGCCGAACATTTGAATGAGAACGAGTCGCCCGGCCCGCTCTTCCTACTCAGTTCTTCCACTTTTTTCAGATCAATCCATAGTTCACTTGACGGCATAAAAATGCGAACAGGCCTCTCTTCAATTTCAACCAAAGCAACTTGTACGCGCGTTCCGTTTGACAGATGTGTGGGAGGTTGACTGGTCATGTACCACCTTTAACTAAACGCGACGTTACACCAACCCGACTATCGATTCCAAACCTTGCTTGACACAAGATTCAGAGTTATCGGGTCAAATTATTGACGCTACCGGCAATCAACCCTGACTTTAGGCCCTGTTGACGTTTTCGCCCCTGCGGGCGTAGGATTCCTTTGAGGAACACACCGTCGCGCCGGCAGGATTCGCCATGCGGAAGATGCTCACCA
>JAYSYJ010000255.1:0-3529 GCA_043727675.1 Fimbriiglobus sp. | reverse complement strand
CGATCCCCCAACCGGTAACGCTGTTTGGTGCGGCCACCGAATAGACTGCGCGAGTTTTCGTCGTAGGTGTAGTGGTCGTCTTTCAAGGACGACACATGGATCAATCCCTCGGCGGGGAACTCCTCGGCCTGCGCGAAGAAACCGTACTCCGCGACACCGGTGATGACGGCGGTGAGCTTCGTGCCGATGCGGGTACTGAGGTGCTGGAGCAACTTCAACTTCACCAGTTCACGCTCGGCCGTCTCGGCCCGGCGCTCCATTTTCGAGCAATGGTCACCGAGGATCACCAGTTCTTTTTCGTCCGCGGACGCCCGGCCCGTGCGAATCCATCTGTCGAGCAAGCGGTGCACTTGCAAGTCCGGGTAGCGCCGGATCGGCGACGTGAAGTGGCAGTAAAAGAGGCTGGCCAACGCGTAGTGCTGATCTTGCTCCGGGGAATATTTAGCCTGCTTCAAGCTCCGCAGCAGCGAGAAGTGAATCGCGGCCCGCTCCGGTTTATCGGCACTTTCCAACAGCACGCGTTGGAGCTCGAAGCGATCTTGCGAGCGCGCCATCGGGTAGCCGAGGAAGCCGGCGAAAGAGGCGAATTCTTGGAGCTTCTCCGGGTTCGGCGCCGGGTGAATCCGCCGCAGGAACGGAATCTGCAACCGCGAGAAGTGCTCCGCCACCGCTTCGTTGGCCGCGAGCATACACTCTTCAATCATCTGATGGCTGATGTCGTGCACCGCGAAATGGGCGCCGCTCATGCGGCCGTCGGCGTCGTAGTCGAGCACCGCTTCGGGCATACTCAATTCGAGACTGCCCCGCGCCTGGCGCTTTGCTTTGAGCCGCAACGCGAGTTCGCGCAAGCGACCGAGCATGGCCACGATGTCCGGTGCCGGCAGTTCGCCTTCCTCTTTGAGAATGGCCGACACTTCTTCGTAGCTGAAGCGCCGGCGCGCCCGGATGGCCCCGTTGGCGAAACGGACGTGCGCCTTTTGGCCCTTGGCATCGAACTCGATCTGGACGGTTTTGACGTAGCGCAACTTTCCCTGTTGCAAGCTGGCCAAGCCGTTGGAGATGATCTCCGGGAACATCGGGATGACCTTCTGCGGCAGATACACGCTGGTGGCGCGTTTGCGCGCTTCCACATCCAACGGCCCGCCCGCCGTCACGAAGTGGGCGACGTCGGCGATGTGAACCGTCAGGATCGTGTGCCCCGATTTCGGGTCGAGTTCCACGCTCACGGCATCGTCGAAATCGCGGGCATCCACCGGGTCGATGGTGATGACGAGATCGCCGGTGAAGTCTTCGCGGCCGTCCAGCGTTTCGGTGAACGTATCGGCTTGGGCACGCGCTTCATTCAGCGCCGCCTCCGGAAAGGCTTCGGGTAAACCGAACGCCCGGATCACCGTGATCAGATCGACACCGGGCTGGCTCAGCGGCCCGAACACTTCGGTGATGACGCCTTCGCCGCGATCCTCCGAGGTGGGGAAACTCAACAGATCAATTTGGACTTTGTCTTGGGCGCGGGCACCCTTGGCACCGGGGTCACCGACGGAAATGGAATGGGCGAAAACGATCCCGTCGACTTGGACGTACCCTTCGCCGTCGCGTTCGAAATAGGTGCCCACGAAAGTCCGGGTGGCCCGTTCGAGCACCCGCACAATCTCACCGCTGGCGTTGGCCATCCGGCCGGCGGGTCGGAGCAGTTTCACTTGCACGCGGTCACCCGACGCCGCATCGAGTTCACGCCCCTCGCGGATGGCCACATCGGCCAGCAGCGGCTCGCCCGGTTTGCTGTCGAGCCGCACATAGCCCGGCCCGGCGTTTGTCCGCTTGTACGTGCCGAAGACGATCCCGTGTGGGTCTTCGGCGATCAATGTCGAACCCGGGCCGACGCGGATGCGGCCCTCGTGGATGAGCACCCGCAACGCTTGGCGGAACGCCGGATAATCTTGCTCGGGCACGGTCAGCCGCTTGGCCAGCACCTTCGGCTTGATCGGGCTGTAGCTCGACCGGCCGAGGGCTTCGAGAATGCGAGTGGAGATATCGGGCATGGTGACTTCTTAAGAGCTCCGTTGACTCCACAACGGAGTTCCAATCAATCGTAGGCTTCGCCGCCGCCGCTGTACAAGTCGCCGTTGGCCCCGCCCTTGTAAAACCGGCGATGGAGCGTCGTATTGTACGGCGTCCAAGCGGTCGCGTTATTACGATCTTCGCGGATGTCGCGCAGGACCATGTGCTGGTGGGTATCGAGGCTGTCGATGCTGTGGAGCAGCATCGCTTCGGGTGTCATCGGCACCTTCGGGCTACCGTATTCCAGCGTACCGTGGTGGCTCAAGATCATGTGTTTGAGGCGCATCATCAAATCGCGCGGGAACGCTTCGCCGAGCAACTCGGGAACTTTTGCGGCCTTTTCGACGAGCATTTCGTAGCCGAGGGAAATGTGCCCGATGAGTTGGCCTTCATCGGTGTAACCGAAGGCCCGCGTGTAGGTCAGTTCGCGCACCTTGCCGGCGTCGTGCAGGAAAAGCCCCATGATGACGAGGTCGCGATCGGTACCGGGGTAGAACGGCAGCAATCGCTCGGCGATGTCCATCATCGTCACGGTGTGTTCGAGCAACCCCCCGACGTAAGCGTGGTGCAGTTTCACCCCGGCGGGGCAGGTGGTGAAGCCGCGAACGAAGGCATCGTCCATGAGGAAACATTCGGAGAGCGCCCGCAGCGCCGGGGCATTCATCCGCAGCAAGAACGCCCGGAGCCGCTCGAACAGTTTGGGGATTTCGTGTTCGGTCTGCGGTAGGAAATCCCGCGTCTCGACCTTCCCCGCATCGAGGCGCTCGATGGTGTTCAAGATCACCTGCAAAGCACCCTGGAAGAGCTGCACCTTCCCTTCGACCTGGGCAAAGTCGCCGTTGTCGAAGGTCTTGAACAACCCCTCGCCGGCGTTCCAAAGGCGGGCCTGAATGCCGCCGGTGCGATCGCGCAGTTCGACTTGAATGTAAGGGTTGCCGTTGCGATTCGAACGCAATTGCTTCTCGGTGATGAGGTAAACTTCGTCGAACGAATCCCCATCTCGAAACTGTTCCACGAACCGCCGTGACATGATTGTCGCTTTCTGCTTGATGAAGAAGATTGATTGAGTGCGGAGATTGGGCTCACTCGCCCGGCACGGTGTAGACTTTGATCGACGACTTCTCGACCATGTCGCCGAAGAGCTTCAGCAACTTGGTGGTGTGATCCTGCGTCAAATGGTCGACCAGCCCATCGATGTTCTTCCACTTCTCGATCAGCACGAAGACTTCGGGGTGATCGGTGTCGCGGTTGATTTCGTAGGCGATGCAGCCCTTTTCTTTCTTCGTTCCTTTTTGCGCTTCCAGGAACGCCTCTTCGAACGCCTTCTCTTTGCCGTCTTTGATTTGCAGAGTCACCAGCATCGTGAAAGGCTTATCCGGGTGCTTCAGCTTCTCTTTCATCTGCTTGACCACTGGGTGGTCTTCCGCGGCCACCCCGGATGTGCAAAGTAGTGTCGTAAATGCGAGCGCGG
>JAYSYJ010000254.1:0-10771 GCA_043727675.1 Fimbriiglobus sp. | reverse complement strand
TACAGGCCACTGGAATACCCACCGTAGTAACCACTGGAGTGATTGTGCCCACCCGAATATCCACCAACATGACCTCCACCCGGATGACCCATGCTGGAATGCCCGCCACCGGTGTGACCGGCGCTGGAATGTCCGCCACCACCGCCACCTTTGTGCTGCGCCATGGCTGGAAACGCGGTCAGGAGTAATGCGGTACCGACGGCCAAGATGCGTTTACTAAACATGATCGAAGACTCCGGAGTTGGAAAGAAAGTGCGGTCTGGTGGACGGTTCATTTTTTCTTCGGGAGGATCGTCGGGTTCGACGACGGGTTAATCAAGTCGGGGTAGGTGTAGTCGGGCGATGCTGGGTTCGGCGAAACGAGGCTCGGAATCGGTACGACACTCGGGACCTGCTGCGAAGGCAGCGTCCGATAGGAATACTGCGGGTAATACGGGTAGTAGTAGGGCAGGTAGTAGCCGCTCCCGTAGGAAGGAAATCCACCGTAGGAAGGGAAAAAGCCTGGATTGTAGGGTATCTGAGGCGTGAACATAAATCGCGGGCCGACGAAAGCGCCACGCGTTTGAGCCGACGCTGGCAGCGCCGGGAGCAGCAACAGTGCGACGACGCCTGCGAGAATCCGTGTGCGAAACATAATGGCGATCTCCGAAGTTGCGTGATCCTTATAGTTAATGGTACCCCATCCGAGCCGAGGTCGAACAGGGAATTGGGATCGGTGCGGCTTTCATTTCATTCTCATTTGCACCCGCACCCCCGAATGACAATGATGATTAAGTGGGACACACCCACCATTCCACTTTGGAGGATCGACAATGCGTAGGACGATTGCAGCGGTGGCGGTGGCCTTGATGGGCGCGGCGATGGCCGACGGCGCCGACTTGAAAAAAGGCACTCCCGAAGTGGAGTCGATCTCGGCTCTGGCTTTCAGTCCGGAAGGCGTCTTGTTCATCGGTGACGCTCAGTCGGCCAGCCTGTTCGCCGTCGACACCGGCGATACCAAACCGAGCGGCAAAGAAGACATCACGGTCGAAAAGATCGATTCGATGATCGCCGACAAACTCGGTACGACGTCCGCGAACATCTTGATCAACGATGTGAAAGTGAATCCGGCGTCGGGCAACGTCTACCTCGCCGTCACTCGCAAAGGGGCCGGCGGGGGATCGTTGGTCATGAAGCTCGATCGGGCGGGCAAACTCGGCGAGTTCGCGTTGAAGGACGTCCCATTCGCATCGATTGCGATTCAAAATCTGTCGGACAAGAACAAGCAAGACGCCATCACGAGTTTGGCGTACGTCGAAGGAAAAGTGATCGTGGCCGGGCTATCGAACGAAGAATTTTCGAGCACCTTGCGGGCGATCGCGTACCCATTCCAAGAAGCCGCGAAGCCGACGAGCGTCGAGTTCTTCCACGGTGCCCACGGCAAATTCGAAACGAATTCGCCGATCCGCACGTTCGTGCCGTACAAGATCAACGGGGCCGAGCACCTCCTCGCCGCGTACACCTGCACGCCGTTGGTTCGGGTGCCCCTCGTCGACTTGAAACCGGGTGCGAAGATCAAAGGGACGACGATTGCCGAACTCGGCAACCGCAACCGCCCGCTCGATATGATCGTCTACACGAAGGACAAACTGGATTACATTTTGATGGCCAACAGCGCCCGGGGCGTGATGAAAATTCCCGCCGAGCCGTTCGCGAAAGCTGAAGGCATCGAAGCCCCCGTCAAAGGGGGTGGCACGGCCGGGGTGAAGTTCGAAACGATCAAGGAACTCGTCGGCGTCATGCAACTCGACCGGCTCGATTCCGAGCGGGCCTTGGTGCTGATCCAAGCTGCAGACAAGAGCCTGACTTTGAAGTCGATCCCGCTCCCGTGATCCTTGCCAAGGTCAACTCTGCCGGTCGTTCGGGCTCGAACGGCCGGCATCCTTCATTTCCGCTCGCCAACGATTCAATTCTTAAAATCCCATTTGCTTCCGTGCCGAAACAAATCAAAACCTCGCACGGACGCGATCATGAATAGTTTCACGTGCCTGTTCCTAGCGGTCACGCTTTCCAGCGATGTCGGCCCACGGGTGCAACAGCCGCTCGGCCAATTGGCCAAGCCGCAATCCAGTTTGCATTTCACCGTTCAAGCGCCCCTCACGGATTACCTGCCAGCTCCTGGGGATATCGTCTTTTCGACCTCGGACAAACTGCGAACCAGCTTCTTTTATCGCGTGGCCCTCGTCGGCTTGCCGTCGCACGTTGGAATTGTGGTTCGGATGCCAGACGGTCAATTCGGCGTGTTTGAAGCGGGTGGCGGAGGAGAGTTGCGAACGCGGACGACTCCGCTCGAAGCTCGATTCGGTCGGAAGGGTGACCGGGCCATCTGGATTCGCAAACCGCTGAATCCGCTGACGGTCGAACAAGAACTGAAGTTGAACGAATATGCCGCGGTGAGTGAAAACAAGGGTTACAGCAATCGCCGGGCGTTGGAACTGGCCTGGATATTTCTCAATGGGACCCGAGGGCCGATCCGAACTCTCTTCGTCGGCAAACCGAAGGGGTTCCGCGACAATTACGTGTGCAGCGAAGCGGTGACCGAAGCGTTGGTCTACGCTGGTCTGATCGACTCGGAAACGGCCCGACCGTCGGCGACCGCACCGCGGGATCTCATGCTCGATCGCTCGTTGAACGGGTACATCCGCCGGCATCCACCGTTGGCATGCGGCTGGGTTCCCCCGGCTCTCTGGGTCGGGTGCCGTGCCGTGATCACCGACTTTCATTGCTCTCCAATTGGCTCCGTGATCCCGATGCCGAAACGCGGCCTGTTGCGGTTCCGACGCTGATCGCCGACAATCCTGACTCTTGCGATTCGCAAGCCGAGGATGGTGTGATGCGTTACTCAATTCTGTTGCTGCTCTTCGTACACCCGGTGTTCGCGTTCGCCGCCGAGCCGAAACCGTTCGCACCGGAACATCTCACCGCGTGGTGCATCGTCCCATTTGACGCCAAGAAACGAGACCCCGAAGAGCGGGTGGCGATGCTGAAGCGTCTCGGCTTCACACGCTATGCCTACGATTGGCGTGCCGAGCATTTGCCGACGTTGGACAAAGAATTGGAGCTGTTGAGGAAGGAGAATATCACGCTGCAAGGAGTCTGGTTCCCCGCGAACATCGGCCCGGACGGCGAGACGATTCTCGCGTTGCTCAAGAAGCACAAACTCGAAACGGAACTTTGGGTGATGCTGCCGCAACCGGATGGGAAGTTGAACAAGGACGACAAGGTGCAAGTGACTGCGGCACTCCTGACTGCACTCGCCAAGAAAGTGGCTTCGCAGGGCTGCAAGATCGGTGTGTACAACCACGGCGGTTGGGCCGGGGAGCCGGAGAATATGGTCGCGGTGGTGAAGGCCTGCGGCGAGAAGAACGTCGGCATCGTCTACAATTTGCACCACGGCCACGATCATTTGGCGAAGTTCGATGACCATCTTAAAGCGATGAAGCCGTACCTTTATTCCATCTCGCTCAACGGCATGGAAGCGGGCGGCGACAAAACGGGCAAGAAGCTGTTGGTGATCTCGGATGGCCCGGAAGATCGCTCGGTATTGAAGTCGATTCTGGCAAGCGGGTACGCGGGGCCGTTCAACATTTTGGGCCACACCAATGACGATGTGGAAGATCGCCTGACGGACAATTTGACGGGATTGACCCACGCTTTGAAGCATATCGATGACCAAACAAAGACCCGTTCGGGGTTCCTCACTTTCACGCCGAACAGCGTTCAAATCCGGATCGCCGCACCGAAGCCCGGCGCACCGCTCGCATTCATCGCCTCGAATTTTCCATTGCCCGAGCGAGCCAAACTGCTGGCGACGGTCGACTTCGGCAAAACGGGATTCGTCGTGACGGTGGATCGCGATGGCGCCGATCCGATCCAAGGCGCGGGTGTCATCGCCGACAATCGATTGATCTTCACGCCGCGATTCCCACCGACCCCAGGCCTCCGGTATCGCGTCACCCTCGACCGGGCACCGCTGGGCGACGCGCGACCGGATCCCGCGATCCGTGCCACCGTCTCCCTGCGCAAAGTTCCCCCGGCGAAGCCGACGGAGATCGAGACCCTTTTCCCTACGGCCGATGCACTGCCCGAAAACACCTTGCGGTTCTACCTGCAATTCACCGCACCGATGACACGCGGGAACGTGTATCGCCATATTCGACTGCTCGACGAAAACAGCAAAGCGGTCGAGCTTCCGTTCCTCGAACTCGACGAGGAACTTTGGAGCCGGGACGGTAAACGGTTGACGCTGCTTTTCGATCCCGGACGGGTCAAACGCGGGCTGACACCACGCGAGGAAGATGGCCCGATCCTCGAAGATGGGAAGAAGTACACGGTGATCGTCGACAAAGCCTGGGAAGACGAAACAGGCTTCCCACTCCGGGAATCGTTCAAGAAATCATTCCGTGTGACCAAGCCCGACAATTCACCCATCGACCCGAACTTGTGGAAGTTGTCGGCACCGGAAGCGAACGCCGGATTAAATGTGACCTTCGAGAAGCCACTGGACCGGGCGCTCGCCGAGCGAATGCTGAGCGTCTGTGATTCGGACGGCACGGTGGTGCCGGTGATGGTCACGGTGAATCCAACTCAAACCGGCGTGATGATCGTACCGTTGGCCAAATCTTGGCGAGCGGGGAACTACCGACTGGTCATCGATAAGCGACTCGAAGATGTCTGTGGCAACCGGGTCGGGGCCGCGTTCGAACTCGACCCGCTCCGCCCGGCTCCTATGGAACCCGAGGCGAAGTTCTTCGAGCTACCGTTCGTGGTGAAATGAATCGACCAACTCGGACCGGATCGAGACCCCATCTCTCGACACGCGCGTTTGAAAGATCACCGGTTCCGACGGCTTGGATTTGTGTTTGATGATGTTCAATAAGGGCCGTTCGACCCAGCGGTGGAAGAGCATTCCGCCACCCCAGCAGGCGAGCAACATGAATGCGATCCATGCCAAATGCGGTGTGGTGGAGTGGGGCCATTCGAGAATGTTGAAGTGAATCGCCAGTCCGATGGGGCCGTGCCAGAGGTAGATCGAATACGAAGCGTCGCCGGTGGCTTGCAACCATCGCGGCAACCGGAGGGTGCCCTGCCGTTCGGCCGCGATCACCCCGTAGACGATCAACGCGGAGGATGGGCCGAAGATCAACGTCCGCAACAACAATTTGGTGCAGAGTGCGTAAGGCAGACCCGGAGTCGCCTGTGCCACGATGCCAACGGTGACCCAAACCAGGCCCGCGAGAATAGCCCACCGGCCCCAGCGCGGGGTCGTATTGCGGATGACATACGCCACCCCGCAACCGAGTAAGAACTCCCATATCAACGGGCTGACGAGGGCTTCTCCGATCGTCGCGGCATGGAACGAATCATCGGTTTTAAAAAGTTGAGCCACGCCGATGAGGATCGCCCAGCCGACGAGTGCCAGCGGTGCGATCCGCCGCGGAACCAGCAGGAAGAGGCCGAAGACGGCGTAGAAGATCACTTCGTACGTCATCGTCCATGCCGGCCCGATGTAGTAATTGGCATCCGCGGCCGGGGTGAGGGTCAACCACGAGAGCCAGTACGGGTTGATGGCACCGAAGAACGCCAGATTCGTCAAGGGGACGGCGATCAACATCATGATCCAGAAGAGCGGGTAGATCCGCCAGAATCGGCGGAACAAGTAGCCCGGGATCGCCCGCGGTTTGCCGAAGGAATCGGCTTGCGAGTAGGCGATGATGAAACCGGAAATGACGAAGAACAGATCGACGCCACCGTAGCCGAACCAGAGGAACGGTCGGAGGAATTCGCGGGCGATGCCGAATTGACTTTCCCACCCACCCAAGTGGATCCCGAGAACCAGCAGGCAAGCGATTCCGCGAAGCCCTTGCAAATTGTGCAGCGTCGTGCGCATGATTCCCTCGCGGTCGATGACGATCCACCGAAGGAATACCCCGATTCCGACTCGCGCGGCAATACGAACTGCAAATGGGACAATTCAAACCCACGATGATCCCACCCTTTTCGTCGGCCGCTTCCCCGGTCGGCTATACTTCAGTGACGACTCTTGGCTCTGAGGAATCGACATGCTGCGGGGATTGCTCTTCGTTTTGCTGGCCACTTGTTGCTCGTCCCTCATGGCGGCGGAGCGAGAACTCACACCGGCAGAACGCGGACAGAAGACGCTCGAAACGACCGCCACGATCAAAGCGTTTTGGCCGAAGGTTTCTTACGAGAACGCTTGGAAAGTTTGGGGCCTCAAAGAGAAGCCGGCGAACTACGCGGCACTCTTTCGCGAACGCTACGGTCTACACGAAGCGCCGTACGCCAACGACGGCTTTCCGATGGGTCTCCGCAAGGCGGATCTGCTCTTCGGGAAAGGCATCGGCATCGACTGCATGACCTGCCATGGCGGATCGATTCTCGGCAAATCGATGATCGGTCTCGGCAACAGTTCGCTCGACGTCGAAGCGCTCTTCGAGGAGATGGCGGCCGCCGCGAACAGTCCGGCCAAGGTGCCGTTTGCATTCACCCGGACACGCGGGACGAATGAAGCGGGCGGCTTCGCGGTCTACCTACTCGGATACCGCACCGACGATTTGAACCTCACTCCGATCTTCCGCGAACTCGGGCTCCACGATGACAGTTGCGAAGATACTCCCGCTTGGTGGTTGCTGAAAAAGAAGAAGACGATGTACCACGTCGGTGCCACGGATAGCAAAAGCGTCCGTAGCCTCATGCAATTCATGATGCACCCGTTGACCACACCGTCGGAGTTCCGGAACTCCGAGCCACTGTTCAAAGATATCCAGCAATACTTGCTGAGCCTGAAGGCGCCGAAATACCCGTTCGAGGTCAACGCCAAGAAAGCCGTGGCGGGGAAAGCCTTATTCACCACCAACTGCGCTAAGTGTCATGGTACCTACGGCGACGACTGGACCTACCCGAACCGGATCGTCGCGCTCGACGACATTGGCACGGATCGCAAGCGCTTCGACAACATCGGGACTAAGTTTGCGGCCGCGTACAACACGAGCTGGTTCGCCAAAGAATCGACTGGGAGTTGGTTCTTCCCCGGTTATCCAATCCGCGAAACGGATGGGTATCAGGCCCCGCCACTCGACGGGATCTGGGCGACGGCACCGTACTTTCACAATGGCAGTGTGCCGACGTTACAGGGCGTTTTGAACAGCCGGGCACGACCGAAGATTTTCACGCGGAGTTATCGCACGGACGAAGCCGATTACGACCAGGACAAAGTCGGCTGGAAGATCGCTGAAGTGCCGGCGCCCAAGTCGACAGTCGCCGCCATTGAAAGGCGCAAGGTCTACGACACCAGCCAGCCGGGCCGTGGGAATGGCGGCCACACTTACGGCGACAAACTGACGGACGAGCAACGGAGTGCGGTCATCGAATATTTGAAGACTCTGTAATCGCGGCTTGTCTGGCCAATACCACGGCGCCCAGTGCCGGGTCGGTGACGACTTCCACGGTGCCCGGTGCGATGCCGCAATCGACGAGTGCCCGCAACAACAGCGTTCGATACTCCGCGTTGTTCGTCAGCACTCCCCCGGCGAGCGCAACGGGAAGGTTGGTCGTGGGTAGCCCGTGCGCTTTCACAGCACCAGCCGCGGTGCGGGCCAGCTCCGTGGCTTCTTCCGTGACGATCCGCGTGGCCACCGCATCGCCTTGCTTGGCCGCTTCGAGAACCAGCGGAGCCAATCCGGCGATGGCGGCACGATCCCAACTGCCCCGGTAGACGGCGGGAATCAAATCCGGGGCTTCGTTCAGTTTCATCGTCTCGACAAAGCGTTGAACCAATACGGTTGGCGGATCGATGTCGTCGAACGCACGGCAAGCCGATTGGAGCCCGCGCACGGCAATTCGGTACGCACTGCCCTCGTCGCCCAGGAGGTGGCCCCAGCCGCCGCAGCGCCCCAATTCCCCAGTTGGCGTTTTGACGAACGCGATCGAACCGGTGCCCGCGATGACTGCCAAACCCCAACCGTGGGCCGTTCCCGCGGCAAGTAAGAGCGTGGCATCGTTGGCGACACGGACTTCACGAGCCAAATTCACCCGTGCGGCCCAAGCATGGATGACATCCAGCCCTTCTTGACGATCGATCCCCGCGAGACCCAAGCAGACGGCGGCGACTCGGCCACGGGGAGCGTTCGCCGATAGAAACGCATCGTCGATGGCATCATCGAGCGAGCGGAGTGCGGGCTCGACGCCGATGGCCTGGATGTTCGAAGGGCCACCGAGCCCGCGCCCGAGGAGGGCACCCGTCGCGGCATCGGCCAGCAACGCGACCGTGTTCGTTCCGCCGCCGTCGATTCCGAGCACCCAATCGGCGTGTTCTGGTCGGCTCACCGTCATGGGCGTGTCTCGTGAGACTTTTTTCGATCCACCAACTCCGTCAGTCCGACCGCGGACAACTTCGACCACCGATCCGCACCGGGATGTTTGTCGTCCAAGGCCATCACCGTTTGCCAAGTGCGCGTCGCCTCGGCGGTGTCTCCGACTTGGGCGAATGCCAAGCCACGCAAGTACAACCGCTCACTTTCGCAAGAATAGTCGAGCTTAGCACCTTCTTCAACCGCCCGACGCAACTTCCGACGATCCGACATTTTGATGCGAACCGCACGGACTTCTTCGGTGTATTCACCGGGGTATTTGGTCGAAAGTGGCTCGAGATATTCGTCCCAGGCCCTATCCCAATCGGCCGGATTGTCCGATGCGAGCAACGGTTGCGCGGAGGTGTATAACTCGGTCGCGGTCGGGCGTGGCCAAAACCAGAGGAGCAACGCCACGGCCACCAGCGCGCAGAACAGTGGGATGACCACTTTCGGCCGCGACATCAACGGCTTGGGCCGTTCCCAGCTATCCGTTTCCGTGGCCGAGTGGTCATCCGCGAGCGCGGCCATGGTGTCGGTACCATCGGTGACGGGCCAGTTCACCGTCTCGCCTTTGCGTTCGGCCTTTCCGCGGATTTGCTGCAAGATTTCCAGCACCGTTGCCGCAGTCGGTGGCCGTCGGCTCGGATCTTTATTCAAAAGCACACAGACGAGTTCATCGAACTCGTGCGGCAGTTTGGTCACAAATTGAATCGGCCGATCCGGGAGCACGTAGCAGTGCTTGTGCATAAACTCGGCGGCCGTGACAGCAGCATACGGTGGTCGACCGCAGAGCAGTGTGTAAAGCAGCCCACCCAATGAGTAGAGATCGCTCCGGCGCGTCAACGGCTTCCCCGTGAAGAACTCCGGCGCCAAGAATGCGATGGTTCCAAACGGTTCTGCGGCGAGCGTGAGCGGGTTCAAGGGGAACAATTTCCCGACGCCGAAGTCGGTGACTTTCAAAACGCCTTCGGGGGTGAAGTGGCAGTTCGCCGGCTTCAAGCCCCGATGCAAAATACTCCGGTGGTGCCCGTGTTTCAGGGCCCGCGCCGCCTGCACCGCGATGCTCAGCACTACACCGTGCCAGTTCAAACCGGGGTCGTCGGGCCGTTTCAATGTCCGCAACGCCACTTCGAGATTCGTACCGCTCACGAATTCGGACGCGTAATACGCCACGCCGGAGTGGACGCCGGCATCGTAAAACCGGGCGATGTTCGGGTGCTTCAACCGCTGGAGTGTCAGCATCTCGCCGGGGAACTTTTTCAGAAAGTCCGGGCGTCGCGCCAGTTCGTGATCGAGGAGTTTCACGGCCGCCAACCGGCTGGGATCGTTGACGGCGGTCGCGCGGAACGTCGTCCCGAGCGAACCCCGGCTGAGTTCGACTCCCAAAATCCAATTTCCGATTCGTGATCCGGTCATGCTCGCGTTCCTCCACCTATCCTAAGACGGTAGGAATTTTGGTGGCCCTCGCCAGACGCACCCGCAGACAGGATTCACAATGCAGGCCATTTTGCTCATCGCCCACGGCAGTCGCCGGGCGGAAGCCAACGCCGATTTGGAGCACGTTGCCAGCGCCCTCCGGCAACGGGCCGACGCCCCATTCGTGCAATGTTCTTACCTCGAATTGGCTTCGCCGACCATCGAAGAAGGCGGGGCGGCTTGCGTCGAACGCGGTGCCACCGACATGGTGATGCTGCCTTATTTTTTATCGCCGGGCATTCACGTCCGCGAAGATTTGATCACGGCCCGTGCCGCGCTCTCCGAACGATTCCCCGAGGTCGTGTTTCGTTTGGCCGAGCCACTCGGCCGGCACCCGATGTTGTTGACGATCGTCGAGGAGCGCATCCGCGAAGCGACTGCGGACGGTGTCAAATCGTAAGGGATCGCACGCCGATTACGGCTTGCTCATCCCAACGAAACTACCGTCGTTTTCTCGGGCGAGTGCCCAGAGAAATGCTCCCACTTCCGGGCTTTCGTAAAAGAACCCGATGGCGTTGATCCGGACTTTTCGGCTGTCGAGCAGCGGGTTCCAATGCGACTTCAAAGTGCCGAGGAGATGCTTGGACAACAGTTCGACGCGCTGGTTGTCCGGGAGCGTTTTTTCCTGTTGCGGGGTCAAGCCGACGCCGCTGGTCGGCAAACCATCCGAGAACAGATAGATGGTGTCGAGGCCGGTCGACCGGAGTCGGAAGCTGAGATCGAATCCTTCGTACAAATTGGTGTCGCCGCCGGGTGTCGTCTCTTTCAACGCATCGGTGACTTTCTTGACCGAGGCTTCGCCTTTGTAATCGAGCCACTCCCGGCTGCCGAAGAGGTACTTCGCTTCGCGGGAGAAGATCACCACTTGGTACTTCTCGAGTGCG
>JAYSYJ010000253.1:0-3576 GCA_043727675.1 Fimbriiglobus sp. | reverse complement strand
TCGCTGATGTCGTGGCGGCTGAGCATGGCGGACTCGGGTGGGAAAAATGACCCGCCACGCTATCGCATCCCGCCTATGTTCAGTCAACACGACCTAGTACGCCATGGCTGAATCCACCCGCCATGGGTGCGGGTGAGTTCGTCAAGTTCACACGTTCAGCGGCCGACCGGCGTACGTCCATTTGTACGGCTTCGCCAGCGTCCGGTTGAAGTACTCGATGAACTCCAGCAGGCGAGTCCGCAACTCGGCTTTTGAATGAAACGTTCCACGTCGAAGCACCCGACGCGTCAGCACGCTGAACCAGATCTCCACTTGGTTCAGCCACGACGTGTGCTTCGGAACGTACACGAAGCGAATCCGATGGCTCGCGTCCGTCAAAAACGCCCTCCGCGTCGGCACCGACTTCAGCACGCCGCTCTTTCCCTTTTTCCCCAGCGACTCCACCGGGAGGGCGCACAAGCCCGCGATCAACAGCACCAGTGTCGCCGAACAATGCGTCGTCAGGTTGTCCGCGACGAAGATCCAACCCGCGTGGGGATCGGTCGCGATGGTGTGTTCGATGTGCGTGGCGAAATCGGCTTCGCCGCGCGTCTGTTGAACGGTCGGAGCGATCACTTCGCCGGTCGCGACTTCGAAGTTGCCGATGAGCACTTGGGTGCCGTGGCGTTTGTACTCGACCTCGCGTCGTTCGATCCGGCCGGGCCGCATCGGCTTGGTCGGCGCCTTCGGCTCGAGCGCCTGGATGCTCGTCTTTTCGTCCACGCAGACGGTGTGGATGCCCCCGTTTTCCAGCCGTTTCGGCGCGGCCCGATACGTTTCGCACACGTCACACACTTGCTGTTCGAAGGCGGCCACGTCCTTGGGATTGGCGTTGAGCCAGTACCGGCTCTTGTGCGGCTGAAGTTCCGCCGTCTTTTAAAAAACGTCCTACTTGTCGGACGGAAATCGAGGTCACGATGCCGCGTTGGATGACTTCGTCGGTCAGTTCCCGCGACGTCCAGTGCGTCACGGGCCGCCCCGATTTCTCCGGGGGTTCGCAAGCCGCCGCGATGATTTGCGCGATCTGTTCGGCCGTGAACTTCCCCCCGCAACCGGCTCGCGGCCGATCGCCGAGCACCGTCTCGATGGCCTCACGCAGTGCGGGCGGTTTTTCCACACATTCGATGACCGTCAACGGGTGGAAGGCCTTCTGCCACCGTTTCCGCCAGATGCCGACGCCGTGCCGCTCGCACCTAAGTTTTTGGGCGATCTCTTCGTTGGTGAGGCCTTCGAATGCGAGCAGAATGATTTCGGCGCGGTGGGCGAGCCCTTGCGGGCAGCACCATGAAAAGGCCAGCGTTTGCAGCATCTGCTGCTGACGTTCGGTGATGATCACCTTGGCTACCAATCCTGGCATGACCTCTCCTCCGAACAGGGACTTGTGAAGACCGGAGAAGATGGCAAAGATCGAGCTCGGTTGGAAGACCGATTCAGCCGGGGTGTACTAGAAGCAACCGCAGTGCTCGCTCTTAAACAAATCCTGTCGATGGGGTTGGAGAACTTGTGGGCAGGGATAACAAAGTCCGCTTCAAGCGGATAGGCTGCTGGTCCATTCTCGTCGCACTCGCGAGCGTTTGTAGGTAGGCGAGAGGGAGCAGAGCAGATTTAATCTGTGGGGTCAACTGGCCCAATTCGGCAGTGGAACCCATTACCGCGAGCGCCTTGGTGATCCTTTGATCGGTGTTCAACTTGCTTCTTCGGTGTAGCCGGCTTCTAAAGACGGCGCAGCACGACCCTCGAGTGCTGCGAACTTCGCCATTCGATTAAGTCACCACTTCGCGGGACAACGGCTTGCGGTTGTAGCTATCTGTGTGAACGAGTCGTTTCACCATCCCCAGAGCATCGAGTTCGACCCAGTAGACTACGATTGGCGTCCGCGTGCCCACGGCCCGGCAAATGCAATCTTGCGTTCCGAGTGAGGTGGGCCATTTCGGGAACGCGAGCATCGCATCGCAGTTTTGAAGCATCTCTTCTGCCTGTTCCCCTTGGTGCCGGGTGTTCTTACCCGGTTCGAGAACCGTTCCAAATATCACCGGCGGTTGTTGCAAGACTTCGATTGACCAAGTCACAGCGATGGCATCGGTTCCCCCGCAATTGCCGGTGAGGATCGCCACGTTGGGCAACCGATTGGCCAGCATCGAGTCGAGCTTGCCGAAGACGAAAAGTCTATCGGTGAGTTCTCGAGAACCAGCAACGGCCAAACGAAATGCGGTCATAGGGCTCCCTCTTGGAAGGGAAGAATCTTGACAAGGGAATTCTGCAAATGCGATGTCGGTTGCCGATGATCCACCATCTAGACCGCATAACCGCATACCGAATTCGTTAGCTTGCAAGGCACTCCGGCCCATCGTACGTCGGCGAATTCACTTTCGGGCCGACGTTCACTGCGTCCATTTCCCCGGCCGGGTAGGGCTTCAGAATCGCCCGCAGTTCCGGGAGTGGCGTTTCCGCCGAGAGCCAAGCGCCATAGGCCGAACTCGGCAAAATCACCGGCATCCGGTTGTGGATCGTTCCCACCAACTCGTTCGCGTCGGTCGTGATGAGGCAGCACGTCGCCAGCTTCTCGGCGCCGTCCGTCCAGAACTCCCACAAACCGGCAAAGGCGAAGAGGGATCGATCCTTCATCCGGAAGTGGGTCGCGCGCTTCTTACTCCCCGCCGTGGCCCATTCGTAGAACCCATCGGCCGGGATGAGGCATCGCTTCGACCGGAACGCATCGCGGAAGGTCGGTTTGTCGAGTGAGTCCGCCCTTGCGTTAATCGGCTTCGGCCCGGTCGTCGGATCGTTGGCCCAACTCGGCACCAGGCCCCAGCGGAGGAGCGCCAAGCCGCGTTCTTCGGCGTTCCGCTTCCGTGCGACAACGGCAATCGTTTGGGAAGGGGCGACGTTGTACCTCGGTGCCAATTCGGGGATCGGCCCGGACAGGTCGAACGCCTCCCGGATTCGCCCGGCGTCGAGGAAGGTGAAGCGTCCGCACATGGTCATCCACCCGTGTGGCAAGTTAGAGGCTAACAACGCTAAATGCCGAACTTGGTTTTCGGCTTCAACCGCGTCCGGTTTAGGCACTTTACACAAGCGAATGATTCGCGGGATGCGGCCCAAATCGTCGGCGAAACGCACTCCGGGCATGGGTACGGGCTCGGCGGACGCCAGCAAGCCCATCCGCAACCGAGTTTGCAGTACCAAAAGCGGGAATAGAACGAGCGGCCGGTACGGACGGCGACAGCGAACGGCATTTCGCAATTCGGGCACGTCTTCGAGGTGCGGACGCGGGGCTTGAATCGCGGAATCCGGCCGGGGAAGCGAATGCGAACCATGGGGAAGCCCTCGGTGAGATCCCCGATTGTACCCGAGAGTTGGGAAACTACTTCGCCTTCGGTTTGCGGGTGCGGCTTGGCTTCGCGGGGGCCGTGGCCGAAGTGCGGATCCGTTCGAGCAGTTCGCCGGCGGATTCGTAGGGGCGGTTTTCGCGGCGGGCGAGTTCCGCTTCGGTCGGCACCAATTCCCCTCGGAACGCCTTCGCCAGCACCGCTTGCG
>JAYSYJ010000252.1:0-3603 GCA_043727675.1 Fimbriiglobus sp. | reverse complement strand
CCCCCCCCCCCCCACGTCGATTCGTTTGTTAGCCCAAGAATGGGCCATGAGTTGAAGCTGGTTGGTTGACATGCCTCGATAACGGGGTAGGCTCAAGTCAGACCAGCTCACGAAAGGAATTCTTATGTACCGCTTTGCCATCACCTGTGTCGTTGCTCTGCTCATGACGGCATCGGCCGACATTTCTTCAGCGTCAGCCCAACCGCAAGTGCCGGGTGGTGGTGGAGGCCGACCGACATTCAGCCCCTATCTCAATCTGCTAGGTGGCGGGTTTGGCGGTCGCAGTCCAGCGCTCAATTACTTGGGAATTGTGCGTCCGCAGCAACAACTCAATCAACAGTTCGGCCAAATACAACAACAGCTCACCAATCAGAATCAGCAGATCAACCAAGCGATTCAGGCTACGGAAGAATCGCTACTGCCCCCGACGGGCAACGTCGCCGTTTTCAACAACACAGGTACGTATTTCAACCGCATTCCCGGTGTCAGCTCAGGTGGTAGCGGATTTGGAACTGCCGGGGGCTTCAATCGTTCACTTGGCGGTGGTGCGGGTGGAATGGGGAATCAGCCGAGCTTTTCCAAGCCTCAAAGTGGTTCGCGGAGTGGTGCTTCACGACGGTAAACTTTTCTTCTGAACCTGTTCACGAAAGGACTCGTCCATGTTCACGATTCGTCTATTAGCCGCAGGCGTCTTCGCCGTTATCGGTGCTGGCAGTGCACTGGGTCAAGGGTGCGATACCCCGAGCGGTTGTGGTCGTAGCCCGCTCTTTGGCACGGGGGCGCTGTTCGCCCCGAACAAAGATTTGTCTCGTCGGCCCAACGGCAATCAGCCACTCTGTGCGACGAGAACCTACCCGCTTTCTGATTGGGCCTACATCCGCAAGTACTGCGGGCCAACGTTGAATCCCGGAAGCTGCTATGGCCATTACCAAACGAAATGGCGTAAGTGGGAAGACGTTTGCCCACAAGGCAGAGAAGGTGGATGTGCCGGCACCACACCTGGTGCAACGTCGATGTCGATCATGGCGAGCCCGGTTCAGTCGGCACCGTCCAACTCGTCGATGATTCCGATGCCAATGCCGATTCCGGTACCGGCCACACCGATCCCAGCGCCAAAAGAGGCGATTCCGAAGCTGGAACCGGCACCTGTTTCAATCGCACCGGCACCATTGCCGAACATTCCGATGCCGATGCCCACTCCGATCTCCACAATTCCGCTCAGCCCAGTGGAACATGGTAAATCGGTGGGTCAAACACCGATAGGCCCTTTGAAGACACTGCCGAATTTAGTCGTTCCACCCGTTCGTGATCTCTCGGAGCCGAGCCGGAATTGAGTGTTCACGTAGACCTGTTCAATCTTCCTCATCGAACATCTGTCCGGTGAGGAGTCCCAATGCACCTTTTGCAATCGCCGCAAGTCCCATCAGCGCAAAAACTCCAAAAGCTGTCACCATTACAATTCGGTCGAGGTCGCCTGTCATCGCGAGGAAATCGGCTCGATAAATGAACAGGATGCCGCAACCGATCACAATCACAATTCCACAGATCAGAAAAGCAATCGAACGCAGACTCCGTTTACTCCGGGCATCGCTTTCGTTCAATTTGTCGACGAGTTCGCGCTCTTCTTCGAGTGTCATCCCTTGAGACTTTTTCTTCTTCTTCTTCTTCTTTTTGCGTGGGGAGGACGGCTCGTCCTCATCGACATCGACTTCGATGACTTCGACCGCTTTGACAGGCTTCTTGGCCACGACGGCCGGTTCAGTAACAAATTCGAAATCGGCCGCAGCTTCGGGTACAACCGGAACAGTCACCACAGTGGCGCAAGCCTTGCATTTGACCCGTTTGCCAGCGAACGACTCGGCGACTGTAGCTCTTTCCACAGCCGCACTGGAACTGAATGGCCATCCAAACACCTCGACTGATTCACAGGCTCACGACGGAAACAATGATCGCTGACAGAGTTGCGACTATTCCTTCTGGCGGCGCAGGTACTTGCCGTCGTCGGTCTGGATCACGATCAACTCGTTTTCGGTGATGAACGAAGGAACTTGCACCTTCAAACCCGTCTCCAGCGTGGCCGACTTTTGCTGCGCGGCTGCTGTGGCACCTTTGATGCCCGGCTCGGTTTCGGTAACCCGCAGCGTGACCGTCTGCGGGAGATCCATTCCGAGGGCACGACCGTCGAAAAAGGTGATCGTTACCGAGTCATTTTCGCGGAGGTAGGGCATCTGTTTGCCGACCATCTCGGCATTGAGTGTGACCTGCTCGAAGGTCTCGGCATCCATGAAAACGAAGTCGTCGCCGTCTTTGTAGGAATACGTACAAGGTCGCGTGTCGAGATAGACGACGTCGACTTTATCATCCGGGTGGACGCGTTCGTCGACGATCGAACCGGTCTTGAGGTTCTTGAGTTTCAAGTACAAAATCGCACGCCAGTTCCCCGGCGTATTCAAATCCCGCTCGAGACAGTACAAGAGCTGACCGTTCATGCTCAGCACCATGCCCCGTCGAACGTCGATCATCTTGGTCGAAGCCATGGCTCATCCTCGTACTAGATCTGGAATCAATTCCTGCGTACCCGCTAATCTAGCGAAGCCCGACGAAGTGGAGAACCCCCATCCGTTGATGTGAGCAGAATTAGTCCGGTTCGCACACTCCGAGAACTCCCGTTTTGTGCTGTTCCAGACTGCACTTTCACTTTTTGGAACAATCCGTTTGACAACCATCGAGTTGCATCGTATATTCATCAGTGTACAAGTAATCACACAACCGAATATGAACCCTCACCCGAATCCTCATTTGCCCTGTTCCTGACATCGCGTACAGTTTCCCCAACACCGATTCCGCTCCCGGAGTTCCCGATGCGTCTCCCCATTTGCCTCATCATCTGCGCGATCTCGGTAGGGTCAGCCTGTGCCGATGGCCCCGATGATAATCAATTGTCCAATGTTCGACCCGTGCCACCTCTGGGTTCTGCGCTGCCGGAACCGGTGCGTGAGGAACTGAAGACAGGGCTGACCGAGCTCCAAGGTCTCATCAAAGATATCGGCAAGCACGAGCTGTTGCCGGACGTGCAAATCTACGAGAAAGCCGTGCGTTGGGCACTCGATTACAACGAAGTCTACGACAACAAAGGGGCCGCTCCGGGTGGTACCGTGAAAAGCGTGTTGAAGTCTGGATTGGAACGAGCGACGGCGATGAAGGCCGGCAAGACACCGTGGACCACCGCGACGGGGTTGGTGGTACGCGGGTACAAATCCAAAATCGATGGCAGCGTGCAACCGTACGGCTTGGTGATTCCAAAGGAGTACGACTTCGCCGCGAAGACTCCGCATCGGCTCGATTTCTGGTGGCACGGCCGGTACGAGAATGTCGTCGAAGCGAGTTTCATCAACGACCGGACGAAAAATTCCGGCGAGTTCACGCCGAAGGGGGCCATCGTGCTCCACCCATTTGGTCGGTTCAGCAATGCGAATAAATTGGCCGGGGAAATCGATTCATTCGAGTGCCTCGATCATGTGAAGAAACATTACCGCGTGGATGACAAGCGAATCGTGGCCCGTGGCTTCAGCATGGGCGGGGCCGCTTGCTGGCAGTACGCCG
>JAYSYJ010000251.1:0-32045 GCA_043727675.1 Fimbriiglobus sp. | reverse complement strand
AAGCGCTTACGCGATTTGTTCACAGATACGAAACAATCTGGGATGTTGTAAAACCAAGAATTCAGACTCTTCCCGGATTTCTGTGAGTAAAAATCTCGCCCGTTACCCACCTGAACATACTATTTTTCTAGGCCGGAATGGGCTTTCCAACCTTCGGAAATCGGTTCTGATTTCCGGATGCCTATAACTCACTTCCTCCGCAACGCCTATCGGTACCCCGGATTCGTCCCGGCGATGACCGTCCGCATCGAACCCCGGTGCTCTTGCTGACCAAATCGTGTCACTGACCCGGCGCCAAAAAAACGGGCTGCGGCCACTGCGGTTTTTCCCTTCGCGGCTTTTACGACCACCTGCGGCTCAAAATCCTGATCTGCCAGTTGCAGAAACTGTAGAAAGTCACCTACTTTATTGCGGGTCTAGCCTCAATTGTGAAAGTCGAACCATCAAAGTTTATTTTCAATCCAAGAGTTTAGCATGCCAAGTCTGGCTGGCCTTGGAAACGCGGGCTCGTGGCAAGTAGACATTGATAATGAAGAAGATGCTGATCACGGCTATTCTTGAAGTGTCACTCTCTTATACGAGGGGACGACATCATCCGTGATCTGCTGCGGTATCCACGTCTGTAGGGACAATCGGGTCACCACTTCGGGCCCATTGCCAGCCGCTCACTTCCGGTAGGTCTGTCCCGTTCTCGGTGATGTACCGTTTGTGTTCTAACAACTTCTCACTTAGAGCAGTAACCACCTCCGCCGCCCGCTCGGCCAGTCCTGGCACGCGACGGATGACATCGAGCGTCAGGTTGAAGCGATCGATCTGATTGAGGACGCACATGTCGAATGGTGTCGTGGTCGTTCCCTCCTCTTTGTAACCGCGAACGTGGAAGTTGCGGTGGTTAGTCCGCCGGTAGGTGAGCCGGTGGATGAGCGTCGGATAGCCGTGAAACACGAAGATGACCGGCTTGTCTCGGGTGAAGATTGCGTCAAACTCGTCGTCCGGCAGACCATGCGGGTGCTCGCTGGACGGCTGCAGTTTCATCAGGTCGACAATGTTCACCAGCCGTACCTTCAGATCCGGGAAGTAGCCACTCAGCAGTCTGATCGCAGAGAGTGCTTCGAGCGTCGGCACGTCACCACAACAGGCCAAGACCACATCCGGCTCGGTCCCACCATCATTCGATGCCCATGGCCAGACGCCAACGCCCGCGGCGCAGTGGGCGACGGCCTCCGCCATCGTCAGCCATTGTCGCGCGGGCTGCTTGCCGGCGACAACGACGTTGACGTAGCCCCGGCTGCGCAGGCAGTGATCGGTTACGCTCAAAAGGCAGTTGGCGTCCGGCGGTAAGTAAACCCGCACGACTTCCGATTTCTTGTTCGCCACGTGGTCGATGAAGCCGGGATCTTGATGCGAAAACCCATTGTGATCCTGCTGCCAAACGTGCGAACTGAGCAGGTAATTGAGACTGGCGATCGGCCGGCGCCAGGGAACTTCGCGGCAAACCTTCAGCCACTTGACGTGTTGGTTGACCATCGAATCAACGATGTGGACGAACGCCTCGTAGCAGGAAAAGAAGCCGTGCCGACCAGTGAGGAGATAGCCTTCGAGCCACCCTTGGCATTGGTGCTCGCTCAGCACCTCCATCGCCCGGCCATCGCGTGTTTCGCGAGTGTCATCGCCCGGGTCGAGTTCGCCGATGAAACATCGGCCGGTAGCGTCGAGCACATCGGCCCAACGGTTCGAAGCGAGTTCATCGGGGCTGAAGACCCGGAAGTTTTTGGCGTCGGCGTTCAGCTTCATCACATCGCGGAGGTACTGCCCCTGCACCCGCGTCGCTTCCGCGTTGACCGAACCTGGCGCTGGAACCGCAATGGCGTACTTGCGATAGTCGGGCAGCACGAGATCGTGTAGCAGTGTGCCGCCATTGGCATGCGGGTTCGCCCCCATCCGTTTATCGCCGCTGGGAGCCAACGCCGCCAGTTCGGGTTTGAATGCTCCGGACACGTCGAAGAGTTCTTCGGGCCGATAGCTTTTCATCCACGCTTCGAGGATGCGGACGTGTTCGTCGGTGCTCATGTCGGCCATTGGCACCTGGTGGGCACGCCAAGACCCTTCGGCGCGCTTGCCGTCGATCTCCTTCGGGCAGGTCCAGCCCTTCGGCGTCTTCATCACGATCATCGGCCATTTTGGTCGCGCCACCACACCGTTCACTCGAGCGTCGTGCTGGATGCGATGAATCTGCTCGATGGCAAGTTCTAGATTTTCGGCCATCTGTCGGTGCACTTTTATCGGATCGTCGCCTTCGACGAAGTAGAGCGTGTAGCCGTAGCCTTCAAATAGTGAGCGGAGTTCATCGAAGGGGATGCGCGCCAGTACCGTGGGATTGGCGATCTTGAACCCGTTGAGGTGGAGAATCGGTAGGACAGCCCCATCGCGGACGGGGTTAAGGAACTTGTTGGAGTGCCACGACGTTGCGAGCGGGCCGGTCTCGGCTTCACCGTCGCCGACAACGCAGGCGACGATTAAATCCGGGTTGTCAAACGCAGCCCCGTAGGCATGCGACAGGGAATACCCAAGCTCGCCACCTTCGTGGATGGAGCCGGGCGTTTCGGGGGTGCAGTGGCTGCCGATGCCGCCGGGGAAACTGAACTGACGGAAGAGTTTCTTCAGTCCGGCTTCATCGCGGGTAATCGCCGGGTAGACTTCGGTGTAGGTGCCTTCGAGATAGACGTTCGCCACGATTCCCGGCCCACCGTGACCGGGCCCGGCGATGAAGAGCACGTTCAAGCCATCGCGCTGGATGATGCGGTTCAGGTGGGCATAGACGAGGTTCAAACCGGGGGTAGTGCCCCAGTGACCGAGTAGACGTTTCTTGATGTGTTCGCGCTTCAGCGGCACTTTGAGCAGCGGGTTGTCGAGGAGATAGATTTGGCCGACGGAGAGGTAGTTGGCCGCACGCCAGTAGGCATCGAGTGTTCTCAGGTCATCGTCGGAGGGCCAAGGAGTCTCTCGGAGTGGGGGCATCGGGATGGAGTTCTTTGGCTCAGGTGTACCCGAAAGGACGCGAAGTGTGATCTGCGCGATCATCGATTCTTCGTCGGTGGGGATGACGCGAACCGTGCAGGGAGAATCGTGCTTCGAAATGACCGGGGCGTTCGCTTCGTTGAGAGCGGGGTCAACTCGGATGCCGAAGACGTGTCCAAGTCCGTTCAAGATCCGACTTCGGGCCTCGGGGAGGTGCTCACCGATTCCTCCGGAAAAGACCAGTGTTTCGGCGCCGTTGTTGACCGCCACCATTGCCCCGATTCCTTTCCGAATCGAGTAACAGTAGGAATTGAAGGCCTCCTTCGCAGTCGGGTCGGTTTCCTTGCGCGCCACGAGATCGCGCATGTCCGACGTGGTACCTGAGACACCCAAGATTCCGCTCTCGCGATTCACCAGATGATCCAATTGATCGGCCGACAATCCTTCGGTTCGCAAGATGTGGAGTAGCACCCCCGGATCGATGTCGCCTGTTCGTGTAGCCATCATCACACCGCCAGTCGGTGTGAACCCCATGGTCGTATCGATGCTCCGGCCATGCTCGATCGCCGCTAAGCTCGACCCCGAACCGAGGTGCGCGAGGATGACTTTGCCGTTTGCGATCTCCGGCCCCGCCTGCCTCCTCAACTCTTCCATGAGGTAAGAGAACGAGAGGCCGTGGAATCCGTAGCGGCGGACGCCAGCATCGTGATAACGGCGCGGGATCGGCAGCCGCGTGTGAACCCCGGCGAGGCGCTTGTGAAAGGTTGTGTCGAAGCAGACTACCTGAGGAACCTTTGGCAGACGCTTCACCGTGGCTTCGATCAACGCGAGTTCCATGGGCAAGTGATTTGGTGCGAACGTGATCGCTTCCCGCAGGTCGGCGAGCAGTTTCGGCGTCACAACTTGCGGATCGATATAGTTCGGCCCGCCGTGGACGACCCGGTGCCCGATGGCCGTCACCCGAGCGAGTTCGCCCGATTCGGTTAACCAGTCGAGCAATCCGGCAACCGCCTCGTTGAAGTCGGTCGCAGGGAGGGGCTGCAGTTCGTCAGAATCCCCTCGTTTGGTTGTGCGTAAGACTGTTTCGGGTAGACCGATCCGCTCCACGGCCCCGGCTACCCGCCGCGTGAGCGGTAGCCCAGGTTTGAAGATTGCGAACTTGATACTGGACGAGCCGCCGTTCATCGTGAGAACGCTATCTCCTGGTTGTGCAGTACCGGCCGACTGGGATAGAGGCAAGTCTTTTTGCATGAGTTCAGCTCCGGCTTGGCCCGGGTGAGAGGAAGAAGATCTCATTTTCCACGCCCGCCGAGTTTCCGCATCTCCGCGAGCCAGCTTTCCCGGTGTCGGGTATCGGGCGACTCGACGGTGCCGATCACCGAATCTCGGATCGGGCCAATGCCGCTGAATGCCAGGATGTTCCGTTCCAAACTTTTCAGGCTATGAGCGAAGTAGAACCAGCGATAGTACCAAGCCGGCATCCCCATCGTAACGACGATGCGAGCGGATCGGCCTGTCAGTAGTTTCTTCCACATTCGGCCGGGAGCCGCCTCCTGCATCGCGTAGCCGGGACGGAACACTTGCTCCAAATAGGCTTTCAAAAGCGCCGGCATACCGCCGAGCCATAGAGGAAAGAAGAGAACCACGTGGTCGGCCCAGGCGATGGCCTCTTGGGATTCTCGGATGCACTCCGGCGGCCGGCCGGTCGTCCAGTTCTCCTTCGTACGGAGGATCGGAAAATCGAGGGCGGCAATATCAATTGTTCGAACCTCAATGCCGGCGGTCGTCGCCGCTCCGGAATACGCTTCGGCCAAAGCGTGGCCGAAATGCCGGCGACTACTGTCCGGGTTCACTTGACTCCTAACGTAACGGCGATCTTCACCAACTCTGGCTTCACCGATCCTTGCGGAGGCCGTCATCGCGTTCCAAGTCGATTTCGAAGGTTTTGTCCCGCATCGCCTGGTGACACTTGAGGCACGATAGTGTCAGGTCGTTGTAAGCGACCATAACCCCGTCGATGTTCCTCTCCTTGGCCTTCTTGACCATCGCCTCCGCGGGCCGTCGGAACGTTTCCATGTGGAATTGGTACTCGATGCCTTGATAAGCATTGAGAAAGTCGGCCATGCGACTGCTATCCACGAGTTCCTTGGAGGCAATTTGAATTTTGTCGAAATCGTTGAGGGCGATGCCTTCGAGTACCGCTTGAGTGCTTTTGAGTTTCAAAATCATCGTTTCCTTGCGACTTGGCAGCTTGAGCCGGTTCGCATCACGAGGTTTCGGAACGATGTCCACCTTGGGTGGCGCGGGCACATCTGGGGGCAGGGCTGCCGTGCGACAGGTGACCGCGATGAGAACGAGCGCGGTCAATACGACCAAGATGATTGGCATGCGATTCATGATTCTCTCCCGCTGGAATTGAACTGTGGCTGAGGCTCGACCGCCGCGACACCCTTCTCGTAGTGTGAGTAGAGGGCGATGGGCACGGCGGAGTCGCCGAGGTGGTTTTGGATCAAAGGTAACACGCGCGGCCACGACAGTCCGCCGACACCGGTGGCCAACCTCGGCAAAGCCAGGCTCCTAATGTGGCCTTTGTCGAGTTCGTGCCGCAGCCGACGCAGGCAGTGGTTCACAGTCGTTTCGGTGGCCGGGCCGGGCTTGCCGCCGTGACCCGTCTCGTCGACTTGCGTCATCAGGCAAAAAATGACATCGCCGCCGACGCCGCTCCATTCCCAGAGCTCGCCCGACTTCGGATGGCACTGGTGCACATAGTGGCGGAAATCCTTGGCCATGCTGGGATGCTGTTGCCGCAACGCAAGAGCCAACCCCTGGTCGAAATGGTCACCCGGGGCGACGCCATGGGCGACCGCCTGGGAGGTACTTAAAAGGATGTCGCCTGTCACTTCGGTAATCATTTCGAGCTCACAATCGGGAAAGTGGGTTCAGGTTGCATTGCTAGTTGTTTGACGAAAAGCACTGGACATGCGACTTTGGGCTCAGTCGGTCCACATGATATTGCTCAGAACGGATTCCCGAACCACTATGACAACGCAATCGCCGTGCCGCACAAAGTATGATGCGAAATCATGGTTAGGTGCTGTCGAGCAGTGGAAAACTGGTGTCGTGGCGGTAAATCGGGTGGTAAAAGAATTGACAGCGCGGATGATCAGCGTCGCTTGGCAGACGGGGCAATCCGGATCGAACCAAGCCCATCTAGACGCGACAGGGGTGAACGTCATGGCTGGCCTGCAATTTGCCTCAATGAATCTTGCGTTCCGACTACGTCGGTAAAAATCTTGCGAGTTCGAAATGAGCACCTTTAAAAACCCGCCGCCGATTCGCGTCTTCGCCGGTGAGGAACGCCTGGCCGGAATCATCGCCTCAGCGATGGACGCGGTTATCACAATTGATGCGAACCAGCGGATCGTGCTCTTCAACCCGTCGGCAGAGCGGATCTTCGGAGTACCATCCGACCAGGCTCTGGGCCAATCACTCGACCGCTTCATGCCTAACCGTTTCCGGGACACGCACCCCCGGCACATCGCCCGCTTCGGCGACACTGGGATTACCAGCCGCCAGATGGGGACGGTCAGCCGGCTCATGGCTCTCCGCGAAAACGGCGACGAGTTCCCCGTCGAGGCCTCGATCTCGCATTCGACCGTCGGCGGCGAGCGGCTGTTCACGGTCGTGCTGCGTGACGTCACGGATCGGGTGCAAGCCGAGATTCGGATCCGCGAACAGGCCGAACTCTTGAACAAGGTCACCAACGCCATCATGGTTCTGGACGCCGACAACCGTATCGCTTTCTGGAATCTTGGAGCCGAACGGCTCTACGGATGGCCGGCGGACGAGGCTTTGGGCCGCATCGCTTCGGACGTGGTGCACCCGAATGCCCGCGCTGAGACCGACGCGGCCGAGATCGAGTTGAACCGATCTGGCGAGTGGACGGGGGAGTTCCGCGAAGGGACTCGGGACGGCCGCAGGATCGCCGTGGAATCGCACTGGACCCGCCTGAAAAACGATGACGGACAGGTTCGCGGCAAGATCGTCATCGATATCGACGTCACCGAGAAGAACGAGTTGGAGGCGCGCTTCCTGCGATCCCAGCGGTTGGAGAGTGTCGGCACCCTCGTCAGCGGGATCGCTCACGATCTCAACAACGTGCTCACGCCGATCCTAATGGCCGTCCGGTTGCTCAAGAAGGACAAGCCGGGGATCGACCGCGCGGCTCTACTGGAAGTGGCCTCGGTGAGCGTCGATCGCGGCACGGCGATCATTCGCCAGCTCCTGTCCTTCGCCGGCGGTGTTGACGGCCAGCGGATCCCGCTGCACCTCGGGCGGGTAGTCGGCGAGGTGCGCGCCATCCTCGACCACTCGTTGCCCAAGTCGATCTTCCTGAAAGTCCACATCGCGGACGACATGTGGTCGGTCGACGGCGATGCCACGCAACTATCCCAAGTGGTCATGAACCTCAGTGTGAATGCCCGCGACGCGATGCCCGACGGCGGCACTCTCACCATTGCGGCCGAGAACAAACTCCTCACCGGCGACGTCGCCAGTGTCTATCCCGAAGGCAGGCCCGGCCCCCACGTCGTGCTCTCCGTTTCCGACACCGGCAGCGGCATCTCGGGGGCAGTGCTCGAACGCATCTTCGATCCTTTCTTCACGACGAAGCCGTTCGGCCAGGGTACTGGGCTGGGCCTCTCGACTGTGCGCGGCATCGTCAAATCCCACGGGGGATTTGTCAACGTCTATTCCGAGGCCGGCCACGGCACGAACTTCACTGTCTATTTGCCGGCTCTCGCCGGATCCGCGACCGCCACCACAGCTCGAGACGGCGAGGTGTCTTGGGACGGTCGCGGCGAACAGATTTTGATCGTCGACGACGAACTCCTGATCCTGGTCACGGCCAAGGCCGTACTCGAAGCGTCCGGTTACCGGGTCGTGACGGCGCGGGGTGGAGCGGAGGCTCTGGACTTGTTCCGCGAGCGGCACTGTGGCATCGCGGCTGTGCTCCTCGACATGATGATGCCAGGGATGGATGGCCCGACGGCGATGGCGGCCATGAAGGCCATTGATCCCAATGTGAAAATCATTGCGGCGAGCGGTCTGCGGTTGGCCCAGCGACCGGCGGAAGCCTTCGCGGCGGGAGCCATCGCCTTCCTGAAAAAACCGTTCTCCGATAGCGAGTTACTGCATACGCTTGCGAAACTGCTCCACGGCGCAGCGTGACTCGCTTGTAATCCCGAAGACTCCACCGTAGTTTAGGCGGAGTCAACCGATTCGTGAGATCCGCCATGCCGACGCTGTTGATCGTAGACGACGACTCGCTCATTTTGAAGGCCATCGAGCTCGCCTTGGCGGGTGAGGGCATCGTGGTTCGCACCGCGATGACCGCCGCAGAAGCGGTTCACGATTTCTCACAGAACCGGCCCGACTGCGCGATTATTGACGTCCGGCTCCCCGACCGCTCGGGCCTCGATCTGCTCGCGGCCCTCCGAGGGATCGACGCGAAAGTACCCGTTGTCCTCATGACCGGCTACGGCACCGCCGAGACGGCCATCGAGTCGATGCAGCGCGGGGCTTTCGACTACTTGCTCAAGCCGATTGACCCGGATGCGTTGCTCGAACTCGTCCTCAAGGCGTTCGACGTTGCACGGTTGATGCGGGTCCCGCCGCGCATGGCACCGTCCGACGAACCGCCCAGTGCGGACGACCTGTTCGTCGGGCAAGCGCCGGTGATGCAAGAGGTCTTCAAAACCATCGGGCGGGTGGCGCCGACAGACGCAACAGTTCTCGTCTTGGGCGAAAGCGGTACCGGTAAAGAGCTCGTGGCCCGGGCGATCTACCACCACAGCAGGCGGGCGAACCAGCCATTCCTCGCGATCAACTGCGCAGCGATCCCCGAGACGCTGCTCGAAAGCGAACTCTTCGGCCACGAGAAAGGTTCGTTTACAGGAGCGGAGCGCAAGCGCGTCGGCAAGTTTGAGCAGTGCCACGGCGGGACACTGTTCCTCGACGAGATCGGCGACATGACGCCGCTAACGCAGGCCAAAATTTTGCGTGTGCTCCAGGACGGCGCATTCGAACGGGTGGGGAGCAACGCGAGTGTCCGCGCCGATGTCCGGATCATTGCCGCCACCAGTCGCAATTTGGAATTGATGATCGCTGAGGGGCGATTTCGCGAAGATTTATTCTACCGATTGAACACTTGTACTGTCCGGTTGCCCCCGCTGCGTGAACGCCGCGAGGACATCACGCTGCTGGTTCACCACTTTCTCCGGCTCAGTGCCCATGAATTTGACCGGAAAGTAACCGCGGTCGCGCCGGAAGCGTTGGTGGCGTTGACCGCGTTTTCGTGGCCCGGCAATGTTCGCCAGTTGCACAGCATTGTGAAACAGTCGCTTTTGCGCGTTCAGGGGCCGGTTCTAGGCCTCGACGCCCTCCCTGCCGAAATCGTCGGGCGTACAGCAGCACCCGAGCTGCCTGCAAGCGAGGCAGGCGACCTCGGCTTGATCCAATTCATCCGCGAGCGGTTGGCGGGCGATTGCACGACACTCCATGAAGAAGTCATCGAACGCGTCGAACGGAAATTGCTCTCGGCAGTGCTGGAATCGACCCGGGGCAACCTCACCAAAACCGCGATTATCCTCGGCATCACCCGGCCGACGCTGCGAGGCAAACTCCACCACCTGGGCCTTGCTCTCGAAACTTTTTGCCGCATCGATCAACGCAAATTATGAAGTCGGCAGCGGATCCCGGGTTTCCTCCATGAAGTGGCGGAAAACCTCCCTGAACCGTCCGGGTAAGCGTTCCCTGGCCGACATCCGTTAATCTTTCGCCGGTTTGCGATTCGTTAAGGATCGCCCCGCGCTGGCCACCGCCACGGCCAGCGCAGCCAATCCCGTTTTGCTGCGGTCGGGGTGAGTGCAGCGATGAAGCCCACCGGCTTCGGTTGCCGGGTTGATTCGTGACCCGTGACCCGCTCAATCCAGATTTTGTAGTAAATGATTTTGTACGTCTCGGCTGGATCACGGTGGGCCCGGGCCAGCCAAGCGGCCCAAACCGGCTCCCACCACGAAACATGGTTCTTAAGTAAACCATAGGCCCTCAACCGTTCGTTGTTGTCCTCCGCTATGTCATGCGTGGTCTCGCCAAGCCGCGCCGACTGATCGTGGATGCGGAGCAATGCCTTATCAGCGCGCACAACCGCGTCATCACCACCGAGGGTTTCGGGCAATTCCTCGTAACGGCCGAAAACGATGACGCTCACCCACCGGTCGTGGGCCGCGACCTCGTCCACCTCGACGCAGACCAGCGGGTTGGCTCGCATCCAGTCGATTTTTTGGCCAGGGGTCGTGACGCCGTAGAAACATGGCTCGCCCCATTCCGGTTTTTGGTAGGCGAGGGAGACTGGCACGACGTAAGGCTGATTGTCGAGCGAACAGCCCAACCGGGCCACTCTTGTACCCGCGAGTACCCGTAAGCACTCCTCTCGACTCATCTCACGGATTATCATCATCCACCTCGCTTTAGGATGCTCCCAACGAACAGAACTACAAAGGACTTTCTTCGGATGTTCAAAACTTCTGACGCGGCACGCGACTGCCAAAACCGACCCGTTCCTCCTACCAAGTAGGATGGTCGCGAATCGACTTGCATTCGACCGTCACGCGAATGCGACTGCAATGTCGTTCTTCACAGCCTTGACTCCCTGCGCGTTCCAAGAGGCCGTTTCGGCCTCATTCTTCTCGCTCCATGACCTGACGCTGCCGGATAGCGTCACCGTACCGCCATCGACCGCCACTTTCACGGTTCCGGCGTCGACCTTAGCGTTTCGAACCAGGGCCTTCTCAATCCCATCCTTGACGGCAGTCGCCTGAACTTTCGTTTTGAGGATTATGTCGTTTGAGACCCCCATCACCCCGGACATGAAGCACACAGCATCTTTGGCGGCGGTTCGCTGGTATTGCGAGGTCACTTCTCCCTTCAAAGTGACCCAGCCTTGAGCCACAACGACTTGGATATCGTCGGGAACCCAAACGTGCCACTTGATGGCATTGATCGCTGCCTCGGCGATCTCAGCGTCGGTTCGGGCGTGCAACCCTTTGAGCTTGATCGTGATTTCCTCGGCGATCCCTTTAACCCCTTGCACCCGCTCAGCCGCCCGTTCGACGGCCCACTTTTCGGCATAAGTTGCGACCGTGCCACTGAGAGTTACCACCCCGTTAGCGGCGGACACCCCGTTAGCGGCGGACACCCCGATCTGCGCCGACGTGGTGCTCGGCTCGAACTTGATCTCGTCCATCACGTCTTTCTGCAACTGCGTGTCCGTCTTCATCGCGAATCTCCTAGGTGAACTTATCGATCATCCTCGGAATACACATCCGGAAGCTAATTTGAGAGCTGGCACTCCACGTTCCAAAGCCGCCCGCCGTATTGGCATACAAATTAACTATATACTCTGCAAGCTTTTACGTTCTTCTTCAAAAAATATAACGTGTATTCTCTATTTGCTCATTCACCAGAGATGACGAGCTGATTTGGCTAGATGGAATCGGAAAATTGACATTGCCGGTATTGGTGCTTGGTCGAAATGTTCTGTCAAGAGGAAGTCGAATCCATTTGCTATATGCAGTTAACCATTCAACAAGTATTCCTGAGGTGAGTTGATGCCACTGGGCACCCGAACACCTAGCCTCCTGCAAGGGCATGAATCCTCACGGTCAACGGCGGGTCGTCGAGCGTCAAGTGTGATCCAATTTTTGGAGTCACTATACAATCAGTACATCGCTGAGCGTGGCGATGATCTGTGCTAGATCGGCGGCTGGCGCTGGACTGGTCAACCCGCTCCTGACCGACTGAAGTTGAACCGGAGTAACATGGAAACGCCGACGCGTAACCGACCGATTCTAAGGCTGACGGAATTCTGGGCGGCCCATCGTATGGTGGTCATCGCGGGTGTGGCCCTTTCCGGGATCGCACTCCATCTGATCCTCTGCTACGGCGCACGTTTCGAACCCGAGCTGCACCTAATCCCACTGTGGATCGTTCTGGGGTTCGGCGGAATCCCCCTTCTGTACGGTTTGTTAACGAAGCTTGTGAAACTCCAGTTCGGCTCCGACCTGCTGGCTGGCATCTCGATCATCACCGCTGTCGTTCTGGGCGAGTATCTGGCAGGCGCAATTGTCGTCCTGATGCTCTCGGGCGGGGAGGCCGTGGAAGGGTACGCCATCCGAAGCGCGTCGTCAGTGCTTCGCGCACTCGCACGGCGGATGCCCGCGCTCGCCCATCGGCGACTAGACGGGCAGATGGCGGATGTCCCTTTGAGCGATGTCGTCGTTGGCGATACGCTGGTTCTCTTTCCTCACGATATTTGCCCCGTGGACGGTACCGTTACCGAAGGGCGCGGGGTCATGGACGAATCGTTCCTAACCGGCGAACCGTTCCAGATGTCTAAGACTCCCGGTTCAAACGTGATCTCGGGTGCAATCAACGGCAACACCGCGCTGACGATCCGTGCGACCCATCCTGCGGCCGACTCTCGCTACGCGAAAATCATGCAAGTCATGAGGTCGGCCGAGCAGAATCGCCCGCGGATGCGGCGACTGGGTGACCAGCTCGGCGCGTTCTACACCCCCCTGGCGGTCCTGATAGCGCTGGCGGCTTGGGGCTTCAGCGGGGAGTCGAGCCGCTTCCTAGCGGTGCTCGTGGTAGCGACTCCTTGCCCACTCCTGATCGCGATCCCCGTCGCCATCATCGGTGCGATTTCCCTGTGCGCCCGCCGCGGCATCATCGTGAAAGACCCGGCCGCACTGGAGACAATCGCGACTTGCCGCACAGCCATCTTCGACAAGACGGGCACCCTCACCTACGGTCGGCCTCGGCTCACGGATCAAATCGTAGTCCCGGGAACTGATGCCGCTCACGTCCTCGGCTTGGTGGCCAGTCTGGAACGATATTCCAAGCATCCGTTGGCCCATGCGATCTTGGCTGCGGCCGAAGGAGCGAGAATACCGTTTCAGGAGGTTTCCGAGATCAGCGAGCCGCCCGGCCAAGGTCTACGCGGCACCATCGGTGGCCACACCGTACGCATCACCAGTCGCGGCGCGCTCGCCAAATCTCCGGTTCCTGGTGTCGAGCAAATTCCCGCCCATGCCGGCGGCCTCGAGTGCTTCGTGGTGATCGACGACCGCTATGCGGCGGCGTATCGCTTCCGCGACGAACCCCGTGTCGAGGGGGCCTCTTTCATCAAGCATTTGAACCCACGGCACGACTTCATCCGGGTTATGATCGTTTCGGGGGATCGCGAGACCGAAGTGCGCTACCTCGCGAAACAGATCGGCATCAACGACATCGACGCCGAGAAGTCGCCAGAAGAGAAAGTGATCATCGTCCGCGCGGAAACGCTCAAGGCCCGGACACTGTACGTGGGCGACGGCATCAACGATGCGCCGGCGCTCCTCTCCGCGACCGTCGGCATCGCCATCGGGCAGAACAGCGATATCACCGCCGAGTCGGCCGGGGTCGTGATCTTGGACAGCTCGTTAGAAAAGGTCGACGAGTTCATGCACATCAGCCGACGGATGCGAGGAATCGTACTCCAAAGCGCCATCGGCGGCATGACCCTGAGTGTGATCGGGATGATCCTGGCCAGTTTTGGCCTCCTATCCCCGGTCGCGGGCGCGGTGACTCAAGAAGCGATTGATATTCTGTCGGTTTTTAACGCTTTGAGAGCTGCGATCCGTCCGAAGGAGCTTACCGATTTCCAAACCGTGGCGGACGGTTCGTCCGCACACTAACGACACCGGGTAATATCAGCGATGGGAACTCCACTCGAACGGGTCCTCGACATCCCCCGGTTGCCCGCGCGGCGCTCGGATTCGCACAAGGGCGAGTACGGCCGAGTGCTGGTCGTCGCCGGCAGTCGGGGGTTCAGCGGCGCGGCGGTTCTGTGCGGGCAAGGTGCCCTCCGTGGCGGTGCGGGCTTGGTGACCGTCGTTTGCCCACGCGATGTTCAAGATGTCGTTGCCGCAGGAAACCCCTGCTACATGACAGCGGATTTACCGGATCACGCGCTCCAACTCCCGCCTGCGGACATCATCGCCATCGGGCCTGGCCTCGGTCGGACGGCCAGCGTCACCGGCTTAGTGCGTGAGCTCATCACTGGCTTCGTAGGGCCGTTGGTGATCGACGCTGACGCACTCGCCGTATTCGTCCCAAGCCCGTCCCTGCGGACGGTACCCGCCGTACTCACGCCGCACCCTGGCGAGTTCGCCCGCCTCGTGAACATGTCGGTCGCCGAAGTCCAAGCCCAGCGAGAGTTGCTGGCCGTGGCATATGCTCGGGAACAGGGCGTCGTGATGCTGTTAAAAGGGAATGGTACAATCGTCACCGATGGTGTCCGACTGTACATAAACGATACGGGCAACCCCGGCATGGCAACTGGCGGTTGCGGTGACATTCTCACAGGGTTGATCGCGGCCTTGCTTGGCCAGCGACTGCCACCTTTCGAAGCAGCGGTACTTGGTTCTTGGGCACACGGCCGAGCGGGTGACCTTGCCGCGGCACAATTTGGTCAAATTTCAATGACCGCAGTTGACCTGCTCGATCACCTTCCAGCCGCGCTCGTGGCCGCCCGCTGCTGACGAAATCATTCCGGCATTAGCTCCGCGAGCTTGGAACCCGTTTCAGACGGTCTGTGGAGTCGATTGTCGGACTGTCTACCCAATGCAGTCCGGGTGTCCAATTTTTCTCCTACGGGAATCTTCGACTCAGATCCAATTCCGTCGAAGCAGCCACATTTTCACCAACTGTGTCAGAACGACGTAACCGAGTAACGTCACCAGCAAAAGTGGCCAATACAGTGTCGGGAGTGCGGTGAATCCTAAATAGTCCCCGACGGCTGTGAACGGGATGGCGACACCCACGGCCATGATGAGCAAGGAAGTCGCCAACAACGCCCACGATGGGCGGCTCTGAAGGAACGGGATCTTGTTGGTGCGGATGACGTGGATGATGAGCGTCTGTGTCAGCAAGCTCTCGATGAACCAACCGGTTTGGAAGAGGCTTGCGTTGCTGGCCGCCAGCTCGGGTGTCGAGGTGTCCCAGCACTTGAACACGTAGAGCATCACCAGGAAGGTCGTGTAATCGAAGATCGACGAACAGGGCCCGACGAAGACGATATACCGCGTGAGTTGCTTGAGATCCCACGGTCGCGGCTTTTCGATCTGCTCCGGGTCGACTCGATCGGTCGGGATCGCCGTCTGGCTGATGTCGTAGAGTAAATTGTTGGCCAAGATTTGGATCGGGGCCATCGGCAAGTACGGCACGAAGATGCTCGCCCCGAGTACGCTGAACATGTTGCCGAAGTTGCTACTCGCCCCCATGCGGACGTACTTGAGGATGTTGGCGAAGACCTTGCGTCCTTCGATCACCCCCTCTTCCAGCACCATCAGCGACTTCTCCAGCAGGATCATATCCGCGGACTCTTTGGCGATGTCCACGGCGGTATCGACGCTGATGCCGACGTCGGAGGTGCGCAGGGCCGGGGCGTCGTTGATGCCGTCGCCCATGAAGCCGACCGTGTGCTGCCGGGATTGCAACGCTTCGATAATTCGCCGTTTGTGTGCCGGTGAAACGCGGGCGAACAGAGTCGTTTTCAGCGCGGCGTCGGCGAGTTGATCGTCGGTCATTTTTTCGACATCGCTGCCGAGAAGGGTGAACTCCGTCGAGAGACCGACATCTTTGCAGACTTTGCGGGCGACAAGATCGTTATCGCCAGTCAGCACCTTCACCCGGATGCCGTGGCCTTCGAGCGCCCGGATGGCCGCTTGGGCGGTCTCCTTCGGTGGATCCAGGAAGGCGACGTATCCATTGAGGATGAGGTCGCATTCGTCACTCTTCGAGTAGGGAGTGGAGCCTCCCACCGCGTTTCGGGGTTCGAACTCTTTGCTGGCGATCGCCAACACGCGGTACCCGTCGGCGCTCAGTCGTTCGTACTCCGCTTTCAAGTCTTCGATCATCAAGTGTTCCATGGCGAATGCTTCGCCGTCGAGTTCGAACTCTTTGCAGCGAGCGAAGATTTCTTCCGGTGCCCCCTTGCTGATGATGCGATCCCGACCCGCCGGGATGCGCACCACGACCGACATGATGCGGCGCTGGAAGTCGAAGGGGATCTCATCGACCTTGGTCTGCTCGGGGATGGCCGCGTGATCGTGGGTCTCGGTGTGGGCGAGGATGGCCCGGTCGAGCACATTCTTTAAACCGGTCTGGAAGTGGCTATTGGTGTAGGCCAATGCGAGGACGCCCGGATCTTCCTTCAGTACCACGTCGCAGTACTTTTCCAGAACGACTTGATCCATCGTCAGCGTGCCGGTCTTGTCGGTGCACAGCACGTCCATCGCCCCGAGGTTCTGAATGGCGTTGAGCCGCTTGACGATCACCTTCTTTCGGCTCATCGCCAGTGCCCCCTTGGAGAGGCAAACGGTCACAATCATCGGCAGCATTTCCGGAGTCAGCCCCACCGCCACGGCGACCGCGAAGAAAAAGGCCTCCGTCCAATTTCCCTTGGTCAGGCCGTTGATGAGGAACACTGCCGGAACCATGACGAGGATGAACCGCATCATCAGCCAGGTGAATCCGGCGATCCCTTTTTCGAAGGCGCTCGGTGCTGTCTCCACTGTCAGCGATTCCGCCATGCCGCCCAAATACGTGCCGGAGCCCGTGGCCACGACCACGGCCGTCGCCGAGCCGCTCTCGACGCTCGTCCCCAGGAACGCGATACTCGTCAATTCCATAGGGTTCGTCGCCGGATGCTTCTCGACCTCGAACTTCTCGACCGGGAAACTCTCGCCGGTCAACGAGCCTTGGGTCACGAACAGATCCTTGGCTGCGACGATGCGAACGTCGCCCGGGATCATGTCGCCGGCTGCGAGTTTGACCACATCGCCGGGCACGAGTTGCGAAATGGCGAGTTCCTGGGGCGATCCCTCGCGGACGACCGTCGCCGTCACCGAGATCATCGATTTGAGCTTGGCCGCCGCGTGGTCGGCCTTGGCTTCTTGGTAAAGTTTCAGCCCGACGCCGAGTGCGATCATGATCGCCATGACGATGCCGGCCCGCAGGTCGCCGGTGGCGAAGGAGATTGTGGCCAGCACGGCGAGCAGGATCACCAGCGGGTTGACAACCGAGTGCCAGAAGAGTTTGCCGAGGCCCGAACGACGATCCTTGGCCAGCACATTGGGGCCGTATTCGACGAGACGCCCGGCGGCTTCGGCCGAAGTGAGTCCCTCGGGGCGGGTCGCCAGACGGGCGTAAACCCCGGTGGTGTCAAGCGTCGCCGAATCGACGGCGATTTGCGAGACCGCGATCTTCGGCTTCTCGCGTCGGATGTCGATGAAGAGCCGCTTTGGGATCATTTGATTTCGCCCGGACCGATCCATGCCGCACACTCCACGAATCGGCGAATCTTGACAAAGTACATCGCCTCGGCAAGTTCACAAAGCCAAACGGATGAACAGCTCCGTCAGGAACAACCAGCCGACGCGAATCTCACTGCGCCATCATGTTACAGACGGTACGCTGCCTCCCGGCGGATCTTGAAATCGGTTCCTGTAGCTATCCGATTCGGCACCACTGCCATGACCCGCCTCTACGGATGAGGGCCACGTGCGGGTGATCGACTCCGTTACTTTCCGGCCTACAGCCCCGACTTCAACCCCATCGAGCAGGTCTTCTCGAAGATCAAGAACGAACTGAGACGACGCGAACTCCGCATCATTCCGGCGCTCGAAGACGCCTTCGGCGTGTCCCTCGACTGGTTCACCCTGAAGCAGAGACAGAACTACTCCGCGGAGTCCGTTTCTTAAACTACCAGTTCAATGGTGCGTCAAGTCTCCCTACTACTCGGATGAAATTGCCTACGATCTAATTATCTGGGTCGGCGCGATTTTAACGGCTACACAGAATGCTACCGACCGTATCCCGCCCGTGGCTCGCTTCCCGTGTCATTGATCGCCGACTACTCTTGGGAATAACCGAATGAGTAGTGGGTGCTTGTGATCTGGAAGCAAGGAGGCTGCGATGGGTGTGCTCCCGGATTGGATGATCGAATCTCAAGTCAAAATCGTGCCGTTCGCACCCCAACTGCATCGCCCCGGCGTCATTTCCTACGGTGTCACCAGCTACGGTTACGACGTCCGCGTCGACCGCCGCTTCAAAGTGTTCACGAACGTCTGGGGCAGCACGGTCGACCCGAAGAATTTCGACCCGAAATCATTCGTCGATGTCGAAGGCGATTTCTGCATCATCCCGCCGAACAGTTTCGCCCTTGCCGAGACGGTGGAGTACCTCGAAATCCCCCGCGATGTATTGGGGGTTTGCGTCGGAAAAAGTACGTATGCGCGTTGCGGCATCATCGTGAATGTCACTCCATTGGAACCTGAGTGGCGGGGCCGGGTGACCATTGAAATCAGCAATACGACTCCGCTTCCTGCCAAAATTTATGCGGGTGAAGGGATTGCGCAAATGCTCTTCTTCAAGGGGGAAGCGGTGTGCAAAACTAGCTACGCCGACAAGAAGGGCAAGTACCAGGATCAAATCGGGTTGACGCTGCCGTTCGTAGCGGGTGGGGACAATGGCCCGGCTCCGGGAACCCTGCCGAAAACACCGGACAATTCTGAATGAATCGTGGCAAACCGACGCGATCTTTTCAAGTTCGCTATCGTCACCCATGGAACCCCGCTCAAATGAAGTTGGGGAACTTGTTGACAGTTGCTGTTGAACGGTGCATTTAATTGCGGTAGAACCCTGTATAGACTGTCTATTTGTTTGTTTCGTCAGGATCGACACCCACAGTCACGACTTCAGCGGAAATTTCCATGCAGATCACACGTCGATTCACCCAAGCTGGTCAAGACCCATTCGCCCGGTTGCGGTTCGTGCCGCGTTCGTCGCGCATTGTGAACCCGAATGGCTCGGTTGTCTTCGAGATGAACGACATCCACGTTCCCGAAGGTTGGTCGCAGGTCGCCGTCGACATTTTGTCGCAAAAGTATTTCCGCCGGGCCGGCGTGGCTGCGGAAACGGTGAAGGTGGCCGAAGAAGGCGTGCCGACCTGGTTGCAGCGTAGCGTCACGGCGACGGCGGAATCACCGATTGTCGGCGAAACCGACAGTCGGCAGGTTTTCACACGCCTGGCGGGCTGCTGGACGTATTGGGGGTGGAAAGGTGGCTACTTCACCACCGAAGGCGACGCCCGGGCCTTCTTCGACGAATCCGCATTCATGCTCGCCTCGCAGATGGCGGCCCCGAACAGCCCCCAATGGTTCAACACGGGTCTGCACTGGGCCTACGGAATCGCCGGGCCGGCCCAAGGGCACTACTACGTCGATCCGAACGGCGCCGAGTTGAAGCGCAGCACGAGTGCTTACGAACGGCCGGCACCGCATGCTTGCTTCATCCAGAGCGTCACCGACGATTTGGTGAACGATGGCGGCATCATGGATTTGTGGGTCCGTGAAGCCCGGATCTTCAAATACGGCTCCGGTACTGGCTCGAACTTCTCCGCCATTCGCGGTGATGGCGAGCCGCTTTCCGGCGGTGGTAAATCGTCCGGCCTCATGAGCTTCTTGAAAATCGGCGACCGCGCCGCCGGGGCGATCAAATCTGGTGGGACGACCCGCCGGGCGGCCAAAATGGTCGTTCTCGATCTCGATCACCCGGATATCGAAGAGTTCGTGAACTGGAAAGTGGTCGAGGAACAAAAAGTCGCCGCCCTCGTGTCCGGGTCGCGCTTGCTGAACAAGCACCTCAACCTGATTTTGAAAGCGATCCACGCTCACGACGATAAGGCGCATCAGTACGATCCTAAGGCGAACAGCCCGCTGCGCAAAGCAGTGTTGGATGCCCGCACGGCCTTGGTTCCCGAAAATTACATTGCCCGCGTCATGCAATTGGCGAAGCAAGGGTTCACGTCGATTGACATCGAAGAGTACGACACCGATTGGACTTCCAAGGCTTACCTCAGCGTCTCGGGGCAGAACAGCAACAACTCGATTTGCATCACCAATGAGTTCATGAAAGCCATTGAACAGGACGGCCCGTGGCACCTTTACTGGCGTACTGAACTGGCCAAGGCGAAGAAGCAAAATCGGGCGCCCAAGCCGAACAAATCGTTGAAGGCCCGCGATCTTTGGGATCAAATTTCCTGGGCCGCGTGGAGTTGCGCCGACCCCGGTTTGCAATTCGGCACCACCATCAACGAGTGGCACACCTGCCCCGTGGATGGGCCAATTCGCGCCAGCAACCCATGCAGCGAATATTTGTTCCTCGACGACACCGCTTGTAACCTGGCGTCGTTGAACTTGCTGCGGTTCTACGACACCGCCACGAGCACGTTCGACATCGATGCCTACAAGCATGCCATTCGCATCTGGACGCTGATTCTCGAAACCAGTGTCTACATGGCTCAGTTCCCGAGTATTCCGGTCGCCCAGCGTTCGTTCGATTACCGCACCCTCGGCCTCGGGTATGCCAACATCGGTGCGCTCTACATGGTACAAGGGATCTCGTACGATTCCGAAGAAGGCCGCGCGCAATGCGGGGCACTCACGGCGATTATGCACAACGGTGCCTACGCCGCCTCGGCTGAGATCGCGTCCGAGGTCGGGGCGTTCCCGCGCTACGAAGCGAACAAAGAGCACATGCTGAAAGTGATTCGCAACCACCGCCGGGCTGCTTACAACGTGGCCCCGCTGGAGTATGAGGGTCTCACCGTCTTCCCGGTGGGAATCGATGCTCGGGTTTGTCCGCCAGCCTTGCTGGCGGCCGCCCGTGGCGAAGCCGACCGGATGCTCGAACTCGGTAGCAAACACGGCTTCCGGAATGCCCAAGTCACCGTGGTCGCACCGACTGGAACCATCGCCTTGGTGATGGACTGCGACACCACAGGGATCGAGCCGGATTTCGCACTGGTGAAGTTCAAGAAACTCGCCGGGGGTGGGTACTTCAAAATCATCAATCAGTCGGTCGAACCGGCCCTGGCGAAACTCGGTTACACGCCGACGCAGGCTGAAGATATTGTGAAGTTTTGCCGCGGTGCCTTGACTTTGGTCGGCTGTCCCCACATCAACGCGACATCGCTGAAAGCCCTCGGTTTCCCGGACGACGCGATTGCGAAGATTGAAACGCAGCTGCCGGGAACGTTCGAATTGCCGTTCGTCTTCAACCGTTGGACGATCGGCGACGAGGTGCTGGCGAAGAATCTCGGGATCCTCCCCGAGACGTTTTCCGCACCCGGTTTCGACCTGCTGGCACAACTGGGGTTCAGCAAATCGCAGGTTCAAGATGCCAACACCTTCGTTTGCGGCACAATGACCATCGAGGGGGCTCCGCACCTGAAAGTGGAGCACTACGGCATCTTCGATTGCGCCAACAAGTGTGGCAAAACCGGCAAGCGCTACCTGTCTGCCGAAGCCCACATCCGCATGATGGCGGCCGCTCAGCCGTTCATCAGCGGGGCCATTTCGAAGACGATCAACATGCCTTACGAGGCGACGATCGACGACGTGAAGCGGGCCTACTGGCTGAGCTGGCAACTGATGACCAAAGCCAACGCTCTGTACCGCGATGGCTCGAAGCTCAGCCAACCGCTGAACTCCGTGGCCGATTCGCCGGAAGCGGCGATGCTCGCTGAGATTTCGACTGAAGAACCAGGGGTGGACTCGGTGCGCAATGACCCCGAAGTGGTCGCCCAGCGGATCACGGAACGGATCGTGCACCGGTATATTGCCCGCCGTCGTCGGTTACCAGATCGCCGGGCTGGCTACACCCAGAAAGCGCGGATTGGCAACCACAAAGTGTACCTTCGCACCGGCGAATACGAGGACGGTTCACTCGGCGAAATCTTCATCGACATGCACAAAGAAGGCGCCGCCTTCCGCAGCATGACTAACTGTTTCGCCATCGCCGTGAGCTTGGGAATGCAGCATGGCGTGCCACTCGACGAGTATGTGGATGCCTTCCTATTCACACGCTTCGAGCCGAACGGGATCGTGCAGGGGAACCCGTACATCAAGATGAGCACCAGCATCATCGATTACATTTTCCGGGAACTGGCAATCACTTATTTGGGGCGACACGATCTCGCCCACGTACTCCCGGACGATTTGCGTTCCGATGCCATCGGCGGAACCCACGAAGACGAACCGGCCTACGAAGACGAAGAGACGGTGTCGGAACGAATTCTCGATGCGGACGACCGTGGATCGCTCGCACCGCCGCGTTCGAGCCACTACCGTGCCGGCAGTCCACCGGCCCAGAATTTCGTCGCTACGCCCGCTGCCACGGCGACGGTGGCAACGCTGCCGATGATCCAGCGGAGTACCACGACGGTACCGGAAATCAACATCACCGGCGAAACGAAAGCGGAGAAGATCCGCGTTGCGAAACAGAAGGGTTACGAAGGCGATATGTGCCACCGCTGCTTCAACTTCACGCTCGTCCGCAGTGGTGCGTGCATGAAGTGCGATACCTGCGGGGAGACGACCGGCTGCGGTTAAACTGCGGTACGAAAGTAGACGTTTGAGAAACCCACGCCGGTACGGCGTGGGTTTCTGTTTTGGCAACTTCGTAAATATTTCGCAACTTTGATTTGACAGGCCAATTCCCGAGCCTATAAGATAGTGCACACATATTCACACACCCTTTTTCGGATGGTTCGCCATGCACACTATCGATTTTGCGGAGGCTAACGGAGAACTAAGGTGTTCCATGGAACAGGTCTCTTTCGCGTCACTACCGTGCTAACCACAGAGTCGGTACACTGTTAAAGCACTGCGGGACAAGGGTTCGTGGGAGGTCGATGATGCTGATCGGACAAACAATCGGCCCGTTCCACATCGAGAAAGAACTCGGGAGCGGGGCGATGGGCACCGTTTACCGCGCCCGGTTCGACAATAATGGCAAAGTGATGGCCATCGCGTTGAAGGTGATTTCACTCGGGCTACTCGGCAACGATTCTGCGATGGCTCGCTTCGAACGCGAAGCCCAAATTCTCAAGCAGCTCCGGCATCCGCACATCGTCCGCTTGCTGGCGACCGGGAAGTATCGCAACACGCCGTTCATCGCCATGGAATACGTCGATGGCGAACCGATGGATCGGGCGCTCCAGCGCCGGGGCCGGCTCAGTTGGGACGAAGTGTTCGGGTATGGCAAGCAGCTCTGCGATGCGCTGCAACACGCCCACGACAAAGGGATCATCCACCGCGATTTGAAGCCGTCCAACTTGATGCTCACCCGCGATGGGGTTCTGAAACTCGCCGACTTCGGCATCGCCAAGGATACCGACGTCACGGCGTTGACCGGTGCCAATAGCACCATCGGCACAGCGGCATACATGTCGCCCGAGCAGTGTCGGGGTGAAAAGACCCTTTCGGCGAAATCGGATCTGTATTCGTTGGGTGTCGTCTTTTACGAACTGATCACCGGTCGCAAACCGTTCGTCGCCGAAACGACGATGGACATGTTCTTGAAGCACGTCAATGAAGTGCCGGTGCGGCCGACGAAGTACATCCCCGATCTGCCCGTCTGGGCCGATAACCTCATCATGTTTTTGATGGAGAAGAAGGTCGAGATGCGGCCGTTGGACGCCCGCACGGTGGCGAAGATGATCGTGGATATCGAAGAGAAAGTGCAGAATCAGAAAAGTGCGGGTGTCGAAGCGGCCAATGCCCGGCGGGTGGATCGCAAAGTGAACGACGCCGCGATGAGCGACGCCGACCGGGAAGCGGCCCGGCTCCTCCGCATCGGGAAAAAGAAGAAGAAGAAACTGCCGGCGAAGGTACCGTTCGCCGAGAAAACGTGGCCCAAAGCCGCCGGGTTGGGGCTGGTTCTCGCCGCCATCCTCGGCTTCGGCATCTGGCTAGCTTGGCCGGATTCGTTGCCGAAAGCGTATGCCAAAGTCGAAGCGGCCGCCCCGGACGATAAGCTCGATGCGGTGGCCGAGTTCCTCAAAAAGCACGGGAGCAAGTCCGATCCGAGTGTGGATCAGGCCAGGGCACTGTTCGGGGAACTCATTATCAAGAATGGCGAGAAGCAGCTTTTCAACCGGTACGGTTCGAACATGACCAAAAAGCCTCAAGACGGCGAAGACAAAGAGGTGATGGATAACATCTGGGCGGCATTCGCTGCCGAGAACGAAGGCAATTTCAGCCGCGCCGCGGAATGCTGGCGCGAGGTGCAAGATAAAAGCGGCCCACTCGACATCAATCAGTACCAGGATAAAAGCTCCGCGATCCGAATCGGCTTGAAAGGGATCGCCGAGAAGCGACTGGCCGAGATCAAATCGGTACCCAAAAAACTGCTGGAACTGGAAGGGAAAATTCGGTTGGCCAAAGCCACGGAGCAGATGCCGAGCGCCGAACCGACCGACCCGGAGCTTCAAGCGATGCGGGCCGTTTGGCTACTCCAATTCGGGGACAAACTCAAAGCCCGTAAAGAGTGGGACACACTCGCCAAGGCGACGGAATCCGACTTGAACCAACATCTGTGGCACATCGTAGCGACGCAGCAGCGGAACGCGATCATCATCGACAAAGGTGGCGAATCGGCGTTGGATCAGGCCCGGATCGAGACTGTTCGCAAAGCGTTGGCGAAGTCGGTCGCCGATTGGGAGTCGATCAAAGACGATCCCGAGGCCCGCGTCGCCAAGCGCGATGTGCGCGAAGCCTGGTTCGAGATCCGCACACTGTATGATGGTGATTCCAACGAAGTAATTAAAGAGATAGTGAACCGAGTCAAAGTGCTCCTTGAGAGCAATCCCAAATCGGCGGGCTGAATTTACATACTGACATGTTAGTGTGTTGATTCAGTCAGACTGACAGCGACCAGAGCGTTAACTTGTCTAAAGATCTGAAATTCAGTAGAATTCGAGTTTGAGTTATATAAAAATACTGGATAGAAATTACTGGAGGGGAGTATCGTGAAAATTTACAAATTCTCTAAAACCGCATTACCTGTAGTAGCTCTCTGTGGCTGTATCGCCGAGAGTGCGAAATCCCTTGAATTCATAGTCGCACCTAAACATCGAGCAGCTGGGGTCGTTAGTGACCACACACGTGACGAACACAACCACCCAGAACCTTTTACAGGCGACCCCGTCGGCCAGCAAGCCATCCAATTGCCACCTTCTGTAAACTCTCATGTACCTATGAACCGCCATCCTGAGTTCGATAATTTGCACTGGTTTCCGGTATACTCCCCGATTTACCAGCGCCAGCCGGTGGCTCATCTCGTCACTTGATCAATGAAGGATGGAGAAGGCATATAGATCGAATGAGTTCCCTACTCATGGCTGAGATTTATTATTCAAAGTATAGTCAGGGCGATGAAGTCCGGGCCATGATCGACTAACTGTTGAAATCGCCTTCTTGTTGCGTGGGTTTCAATCCTAAGCCAGCCCTCAATGCATGTGGCCAAAGGATGCCGAACCGCACAAATTGGATGGCGAAGGTCCAGGCGACACTTACTGGTTGCTACGACAATCTCATGGAGTTGTGGAAGGCGGGTAGGTGTGAAATTCTTGGTCCAGAATCACCTGGATCATCTGACTTCTAAGGATACCGGGAGTTGGCATTTAGCCGAGCGGCATACCAGCGGCTTTCAAATAGTCGTGCATGATAGGGTCTAAACCTTGACCCCTCTGCATGAGGGTATTAAGTTCTTTTTCTCGTTGTTCTCGGGTCATCATTATTCTCCTCGCCAGGAATACAGCAAGTCTCAGCATATCACGCCGGACACGGAGAAGCCATCAAATTTGTGACGACCTTAAGACGGTAGTTAGAACGTTATCTAAAATAACGGTCGCCATACTAGCAGGCCACTAGCTAAATTTAGACCAACGTCCGGAGTGGGAAGATGCCGATACTCAATTATGAAAAGGATGCCTTGCCTGGAGCGTGAGATTGCAAGTTCTTTCGGAGACCTGCGAATTCACCTCATACTCCTCTCCTTCTTTGCTGTTCTTGCTTGCACTCTAACAGCTCACGCTCAAGCTCCGATTGTTCCTCTGACTGATCCTCCTGCCGCTCCTGTTTCGGAAGCCGCCTCGGAACGATCGTGGTCTGGCCCCGCTCAGAAACCGAAGGCCGCGAAGACTTTCTGGGAGTCGGTTCCACCGATTCAGCCATTCCCCCGGCAAGGGAACTTCTTCATCGCCCCCACCGGGCCGGGCTATTACACGCTGTTCGATCATCTGAACGGTCGGCAACTCGAGAAGCGACCCAAGGCACCATTCCTGCAATGGGGCCAAAATGCCAACTCGTCGTTCAACCTCGACTTCCGCTATCTCGACGATCCGAAGAACAAAGAATTCGACGGCTTCGATCCGTTGAAACGGATCCACCTCGGTGAGCATTGGCTCTTCTCGACCGGTGGCGAGGTGCGTGACCGCTACGCCACAATTCAGAACGCGGCGTTGTTCAATCGCAAGCCGCAAGCCGGGGCGACGGACAACTTCAACTTATTCCGCACGCGAATTTACGGTGATCTTTGGTACCGCGATGAGTTCCGACTATTTGCCGAGTTCATCACGGCCCATTCGTCGACGCAGGCGATCCCGTTCGCCAGTTCGGACGTTCTCCACAACGACTTCTTGAACTTGTTTGCGGAGGTCAAACTATTCACCGTGGACGACCACGGCGTTTACACTCGAATCGGTCGGCAGGAGTTGCTTTTCGGCTCGCAGCGGGCCTTGTCGCCATCGGATTGGTCGAACAGTCGGCGGGCGTTCCAAGGGGTTCGCGGCTCGTGGCACAGCGAGGAGATCGAAGAGGATTTCTTCATCGTGAATCCGGTGATCCCCGATCCGGTGCGCATTTCGAGCATCGACCGGAATCAACTTTTGATGGGGAATTGGTTCAAGTACCGCTTCACGAAAGACTCCAGCGTCGACTTGTATTACATTCTGTACGACAACGACAATCCGGGTGTGGCCAAGGGGCAAGGCGGTGTCAACGGTGGCTTCAGCGTGAACACGTTCGGGAGCCGGTTCGTCGGCGAGTATCGACAATTCCTGTACGATTTTGAGGGGGCCATCCAGGCGGGTCGTTGGGCGAATCAATCGATTCTCGCGGGGATGTCGGTGGCCGGGTTGGGTTACTATTTCAAGACCGTGCCGATGACGCCGACGCTTTGGGCCTACTACGATTTCGCTTCGGGTGATCCGAATCCGAATGGCACGGGATTTCATCGAACGTATAGCACCCTGTTCCCGTTCGGTCACTCGTACTTCGCGGGGTTGGATGCCATCGGTCGGCAGAACATCCACGATTTCCACTTGGAACTCGGCGTGTTCCCGGTCAATTGGATCCGGGCGACGCTCGGCTACCACGCGATGACATTGGCGAACGCCAAAGATGCACTTTACAGTCCGTCCGGGACGGTGGTTCGCCAAGATAAAACCGGGAACGCCGGTACCGATATCGGCAATGCCGTGAGTGCTGCGCTGCAGTTCCACATCGATCGGCACCAGATTTTCTTTGTCGGGTACAGCCACTTGTTCGCCGGGGATTACATCCGCAATACGGCGGCGACTCCTGCCGCCGCCCGCGATTTGAGTGCCTTGTGGATCCAGTACAGTTTGAAATGGTGAGGCACCGACGGCTTGAGGCACCGACGGCTTGCGCCGGTCGGCTCTGTTTTTGAGGCACCGGTCGGTTCTTTACTGGTGCATCAGACCCACAATTGCAGAATCCGCATCAGCGCTTCGCACCAATCTTCGAAGGGGTCGTCGGCGATCCATTCCTGCACGGCCCCAGAGCCTTCGCGCAATTCGGGCTTGTCCGCGTTGACCACCAAAGTGTGCAGCACGGGGCCTTCGACGTCCGGCATTTGCGGATAGGTGCCGATCTCGAGGACGTGCACTTGGCTCGTCCGGGCCAGTTGTCCGCAGAAGTTCGATAGCGCGGCCGGGCCATCGTGAATCGCCGTCAGCGGTTGGGCTGGAACGTCCAACCCGGCCGGGTAGGCCATGGTCACTACGCCCCTGCCCCGCTGTTCGATGAGTAAGACTTCCATCAACTTGGCTTCGTCGAGCAGAGGCCACGTTTCCGGCGGCTTCGGAAAGAGCAGCACGAAGCGCAGGGCATCTTGGCTCAACCAGTCCGACAATCGGCGGATCAGGGTCAACACGAGGGCTTGAACCAGCACGATCCGTTGGCAGGGCAACGTCGCATCTTTGAAGCGGGCTTCGGACAGCGACGGATTGAACACAAATACAAAGATGCGTCGCCGGCGGAGAAATTGGTTCTCATCTCGGGCGTAGAAGAAGAGTTCGTCGCGCACGAACTTGACGTCAAAGAGGTCGGGCGATTTCTCGGTCTCCATGAAGGCCAGTTGCGAATGGAGCAAGCTTTCGATCGATCCCCGGTTGGAAATGGATGAGTACCCCCCCACGGGGTATTGATCCTCGTCGAGGACCCGTGTCGGGACTTCCTTCCGCCCGGCCCAGGGGCGCACCGGTCGGAGCGGGAGGCGCTCTTCGAACTTCGCGGCCATTTGCAGAATCTGTCGATGCGCGACGTAGGCCCCCATGTCGGCGAGTGCGGTGCGCTGTTCGAGCGCGATCACATCCTCGCCACCGAGGATGTCACCGATCCGTCGCGCGGCTCGGGTCAGCTCCTCGTATTGGTTCAACAGGAGTGGCAACGCACCGTCGCGGACGAGCAAGTCATAGCCTTCGCGCAAGTTGTCTTCGGCCGACTTCGCGAATAAGCCACGGATCACGCCCGGTGACAGTTCGACCCCGCCCAATTGGGCACGGTCTTGGAACTGCTTCGCGATGTAGGCCAGCCCTTTTGTACGGTCGTGACCAGTGTAGCGACGAAGGGCTTCGGAAGCCCTCTCGAACGTCCAATCGGCGTAGATTTTGCCGAGTAAGAAGTCTTCGTAGGTCCGTGCGGCTGCGGTGGGCCAACCCGGAACGGCCGGCGAGTCTTTGGGCATTTTGCCCAACTCGGTGCCGAAGGCGATGGCGGCGAAATCAGCGAGGAACCCGATGGGCAGAAGGGGTTGACCCGACGAGGCCACTTCGAGTGCCCACTCGAGCGCCGGTTTCACCGACTCGACGCTCGGTTTCAAGACGCGCTGAAACCAAAGTCCCTGGAGCAAATATTCGCGGGCGGCGGTAGCGTCTCGGAGTTCGACCGTTTTCATAATGGAGTTATACCGAGCGCGGCATACTGGGGAATCGTTGCAACCGCAAAAATCGTTAAGGTTTGCCTAAGTTTCGGTCGATAACAAAGTGTCGAGCGCGTGCCGGTAGTATTTTCGCAGGCACGTGGTGGAATCGAGCAGACGAGGCACGGCATGAAAGCGTTTCGGATTCTCCTCGCGGGTTTGGGTGTGGCTTGTGGCTCGGCTACGGTCTCCGCCCAAACGTCTCTGTTCAATACCAAACCGACAATCTCGGCACCCACGGCCACGACGGGTCTGCTCCCCGCAGCGGGTCAGGGGACGATGCTGCAACCCAGCGAGTTGCAGCCGGCACCGAGTACCGGTTTAGCGTCGCAACCGATTCCCGGTGCTGTTTACAGCCCGTGGTGCGGTGATCGCCCGGCCGGATCCGACGGTGTCGGTGGCAATGGATCGGTCACTTACGAAAACTATTTGCGGACGGGGCCATCGATCTTGGGCGAGGCCGGGGGCTTCAACGGGGCTTTGCAACGGACGGGCTGGGTGGTCCAAACGGGTGCTCGAACTCTGTTCTTCAACCCGACCAGCGATGCGGCGTGGACACTCGACCTGGGATTGGGGTACACGTTCAACCGGGGCAACCGTCTCGCCAATCCGATCAATGTGTCGGCCAACAGCTTGAAGGGGAGTAACCCGAGTAACAATTTCACGCTGCCGCTCGGCATCCGCAGTATGAATCGGACGAGTTTGAACTTCGGGCTGGGCCGCGATTGGTTTCTCAACGGCCCCGGCAACGTCGGCCAAGCTCCCGAGAGCAATTGGCGTTTCGGAACCGATGTCGGCGGTCGCTGGGGCACCGCGAGCGTCGGCTTCGAGCCGCAAACCGATCCGGAAGGGTACCGCCGCCGCCAAGGGGTTTACCACGGTGTCTATTTGGGGACGCACTTGGACTGGGAACGGAACTTCGGCGGTTGGATCTTCTTCGCCGGTATCCGCGCCGAGTACAGCTACAACTGGACGAATTTGATCCCGCCCCAAGATGGCAACATCCAAGACATCAACATCATGATGACCTTCGGTGTGCGGTTTTAACCGCTTGATCGGATTGCCCACTTCGGGAATGTTACCTATAATTCGGTTGTCGCTAGGGGTGCCCCCGGTTGTTCCGGGAGCTGAGATCAAACCCTTCGGACCTCAACCGGGTTATGCCGGCGGGGAAAGCGAACAGTCGAGTGTGGCCGAATCTTCCCGCATTCGTTCGCGTCTCCGCCCCTCAGGGGCTTCTCTTTTGTCTAAATTCACCCAACTCGAATCGGCCCGTGCCGGCACCATCACTCCGGAAATGGAATTCGTCGCCGCGCGCGAAGACCTCGACGTCGAACTCATTTGCAGCGAAGTCGCCCGGGGCCGTATGGTCATCCCGGCCAACACGGAGCACCTCAAAAAGGGGCTGGAACCGATGTGCATCGGCGTGGCGTCCAAATGCAAAATCAACGCCAACATCGGCAACTCGGCCGTGACCGGTAAAGTGGACGACGAACTCGAAAAGCTGCACATGGCGGTGCATCTGGGTTCCGACACGGTCATGGACTTGTCGACCGGTGGCAACATCGATGGTATCCGCCAGGCGATCATCGAAGCGTCGCCGGTGCCCATCGGCACGGTGCCGGTGTATCAGATCATCCAGAACGTCAAAGACCCGCGTGACATCACCGCCCGCATGCTGCTCGACATGGTCGAACACCAAGCCAAACAGGGCGTCGATTACATGACGATCCACGCCGGGGTACTGCTGGAACACGTACCGCTGGCGCGGAACCGCGTCACGGGGATCGTGAGCCGCGGCGGCGCACTCATGGCCTCGTGGATGGTGACTCACCATCAGCAAAATCCGTGGTACACCCACTTCGATGAACTCTGCGAAATCATGCGGGCCTACGACGTGACGTTCAGCCTCGGTGACGGTTTACGCCCCGGCAGCTTGGCCGACGCCAACGATCCGGCCCAATTCGCGGAACTGGCCACGCTCGGCGAGCTGACCAAGAAAGCGTGGAAAAATGGCTGCCAAGTGATGATCGAGGGACCGGGACACATTCCGATGCACCTCGTGAAAATGAACATCGAGAAGGAGCGGGAGCTGTGCCACGAGGCCCCGTTCTACGTCCTCGGGCCGCTCGTCACCGATGTGGCACCGGGTTACGACCACATCACCAGCGCGATCGGTGCGGCCCTGGCCGCCGAAGCCGGCGCGGCCATGCTCTGCTATGTGACGCCGAAGGAACACCTCGGGTTGCCGAACAAGGACGACGTCCGCCAAGGGGTGATCGCATACAAGATCGCCGCACACGCCGGAGACATCGCGCGGGGTCGCAAGAACGCCCGCGTTAGGGACGATGAGTTGAGTAAGGCCCGGTTCGACTTCGACTGGAATCGCCAGTTCGAACTGAGCCTCGATCCGGAAACCGCCCGGCGGATGCACGACGAAACTCTGCCGCAGGAAGTGTTCAAGAGCGCGAAGTTTTGCAGCATGTGCGGGCCGAAGTTCTGCAGCATGCGGATCTCGCAAGATCTCCACAAGCTCAGCGACGAAGCGGCACGGGTGAGTTTAGAACTGGCGACGGCACAATGATGATCGAACCGCCGCCCGGAGCAGTGCCGCCGAGTCGCTTCCCCTTCGTGGCGGCCATGGCGTTGGGGCTACTCCTCCGGGTGGTACTTTTTTTATTCCCACCTTCCATTTGGCACGACGAAGCGTTTTTGATCGTTAACATTCTCGACATCTCTTACCGCGACGTGTTCGGCACACTGCGGCGCCACCAAGCGGCGCCGCCCCTGTT
>JAYSYJ010000250.1:0-11002 GCA_043727675.1 Fimbriiglobus sp. | reverse complement strand
CGGCCCATTCGTGGAACTCCTGGCGATGGTCGAAACCCCGGACTGGAACGATCTCTGGACCGCCGCCTGAGCCCGTGGCAAAATCCAGAGGTATACCCAGGTGAGAAAGCAAATTCACTAAAATGAAATTGAGCAGGCGACTGTTTGCGTTACCTGTTCACCAGTTGAAAATTAGGTGGAGTTCCGATGCCACTTCTCGATCATTTTCATTCGGCTCTAAGCGAGCGTCGCCATTGGGGAGCGTTCCATGCTCAGTGGGCCGGTTCGATCGCCCATGCACTCAATCGGACTTTGCCAGCCGATTACTTTGCCGAGACACAGGTTTATGCGGGGCCGCGCTTTGAAGTGGACGTGGCCAAGTTTGAGGAAGCAGGAAGCTCGGCCGGTGGTGTCGCCACTTTAATACGACCGAAAACAGTATTGTCCGTACCCAGCCTGGTGCTGCCGGCGATCTTCCCACCCGAATTCGCGGTGAATGTGATGGAGACATCCGGCGGGCCGAATTTGGTCGCAGCCATCGAACTGGTCTCCCCGGCCAATAAAGATCGTGCCGAGAGCCGTCTGGCATTCGCTGTGAAATGTGCGGCCTATTTACAACGCGGCATGGGCGTGATCGTTTTGGACGTCGTGACGAATCGAAAAAGCCGACCACTCGACGATTTGCTGACTCTTTTGTCTCCGACGCTTCCGTCAGTCGAAGCCGGGGATTTGACGGCTGTTTCTTACAGGCCAATCAGGATCGAAGATTCAGGGAGCATCGAGTTGCGGATTCAAACGCTGATGTTGGGTTCGCCACTGCCTTCGCTACCGCTCGGGCTAAATGCCGGGCTTACCGTGATTGTTGACTTTGAAGGCTGCTACCAAGAAGCCCGTGAGCGGAGCCGGCTTTGAACGATTGATATTGACGTACCCATCCCTGGTCGGCACTCTGATTTCATCGTATGTCGCATGGGAGTTGCCCGAAATGGAGTGCGACGGATGACACCACCGACGCCGCTCGTTTCAATTGTGATTCCGATCATGAACGAAGCGGAGTGTCTCCCCAAGTTGCTCGCCGAATTGCGGATCGCTTGCGACCCGTTGGAATATGCTTTTGAGTTTTTGTTCGTCGACGACGGAAGCACCGACACCACGCTCGAATGGTTGACGGTCGAACGCGAACGCGATCCGAGAGTCTGCTACATTGCACTCTCGAGAAACTTCGGTCATCAGGCGGCGCTGAGCGCGGGTCTGGCGCGGGCACGCGGCATCGCTGTCATCAGTATGGATGGCGACTTGCAACACCCGCCGGCATTGATTCCCCTCCTGCTCGCACAGTTCGCTGCTGGCTACGAAATCGTAAATACGACTCGGATAGCGACGGACGGGATCGGGGTTAGCAAGCGCATCCTCTCGAACGCCTTCTACAAAACGTTTAACTGGTTGGCGAGCATTCGCGTCGAACCGGGCAGTGCCGATTTTCGACTTTTCGCCCGGCCGGTGGTCGAGGTATTGAACGAGATGCCCGAGGTGCGGAAGTTCCTGCGTGGTTTGGTTCCGTGGATCGGCTTCCGTCAAATCAGCATCCCCTTCACGGCTCCGCTCCGCCATGCCGGGCGCTCGAAATATGGCTGGATTAAAAGCTTGCGGCTCGCCGTCGATGGCATGACGGCGTTCAGTATGAACCCGCTTCGGAAAATGGCATTGGGTGGCGTATTCGTGGCGGGGCTGGCGTTCCTGTACGGGTTCGCCGCGATCCTCGCTTATTTCTTCACCGAGCTCACAGTGCCCGGGTGGACGTCGCTGCTCGTCAGCGTGCTGTTCCTCGGTGGCTGTCAACTGGTTTGCTTCGGAGTTCTGGGCGAGTACATCGGCCGCATTCTCGAACAGGTCAAGGGCCGTCCGGTTTACATCATCCGTGCCACGGCCGGTCTGGATTCGACTTTGCAAGTCCACCCGGTGGACGCGTCCGCCGGTATTCGTCAAGCGGGTTGATTCGACTTCCAACATTCAGGAATCACTCTGGTGCGTGTCCTCGATCCCCGTGAACTTTGCCACGACCGGTTAGCGGATCGCTTCGGCGAACTGTTATCGAATTACGACACCCAGCGCCGGCTCGAAACTCTGGTCGACGAGTTCTTGACCGTTGAACGGCTCGCCGGCGCATCGGTTTTGGATGTCGGCTGCGGTCTCGGTCAGTTCAGCGAACGCTTGCAAGCCAAGGGTGCCGTGGTGACTGCCAGCGATATCGGAACACGCTTACTCGATCTCACCCGGCAGCGTGTCGGTTGCGAATGCGTCAAAGCCGATGCACTCGAACTGGCCAATGTGTTCGGCGCGAACCGTTTCGACATCGTCGTGTCGTCGGAGTGCATCGAACATACGCCCGATCCGAAAGAGGCGTTGCGGCAAATGTCCCTCGTTCTCAAACCGGGTGGTTTGCTGGCACTGAGTACCCCGAACCGTATTTGGCAGCCCGTAGTGCAGTTGGCGACGAAATTGAAATTGCGCCCATTCGATGGATACGAACGGTTTCTATCGTGGGGCCAAGTGCGTGACACTTTGTTCAGTTCGGGGATGACCGTGCAACGCGAACGGGGATTGCACCTGTTTCCGTTCCAATTGCCATGGCACCGACTCTCCCGTTGGTGCGACGGCAAGCTGCAAGTGCTGAAAGGTGGCATGATCAATCTCTGCGTTCTGGCCGAGAAGGCCCGATGACGCCACCGTGTCCGCTTTGCAACACTGTTCAGACGCGGGTCCTCTTTGAAAAAGGCGGAACACCGTATTGGCAGTGCTGCGGTTGCCGATTCCACTTCGCCACGCCGATGGTGAACCCCAACCTCGAAAATCGTCTCGATGATTTTGAACCGGCTTACCTGCAATATCTCGAGGTTGAAGCGGCGGATACCGCCAATTTCCGCGCGACCCGGAAATGGATTCAGCGCTTCCAGCCGTTGCAGAACTCCACCGTACTCGACGTTGGCTGCGGCAGTGGCAAATGGGTGCGATGGCTGCAATCGCAGGGTGTGGATGCGTTCGGCTTGGAACCGAGCGAGGCACTCTTCGAACGATTTTTGCAATCTGACGCGGCTTTTCAAAACGGGCTACTGACACGGCAACTTGCGTTGCCCCACGAAGCGTATGCGGTGATTACCTCGTTCGATGTCCTCGAGCATGTGGAACGACCTTTTGAGTTTCTGGCGGAGCTGGCCCGACGATTGGAGCCGGGCGGCAAACTGTTCTTGTCTAGCCCCGATGTTGGTAGCCTGGCAGCACGGTTGTTGGGTCGCGCTTGGCACTTCTACGGGCCCTACCATCTCTCGTATTTCAGCCGAGACACACTCCAACGAGTGGCACCGTTGTTAGGGTTGCGCTTGATCGACTATCGCTATCGGAGTCGTTGGCGTTCTCTCGGCTATGCAGGGCGGTACTTCTACGAATTCGCACTGCGGCGCAAAGCGCCGACTTGGATCCGGCGCTTCGACACGTGGCTGGCACCGATGAATCTGTTCGACACTTTCCACGTCTGTTTCGAGCGGACGGCAAAATGAATCTATCGAGATCAACCATGTTAACGACGCCGTTGGAACCGAGTCCGCGTTCGAAGCGGGATCGTTGGAGTACGGTGCTGCTGGCATTGTTCCCCATCGTGTTGGCCGTCCTCTTTTACCATCCGGAATGGTTGACGGGCGGTAATGCTTACTTAGGCCCGGACGGTGCGTTCTACATTTACCAAATTGGGCATGGTGCTGAACTTCACGGAGTGTGGTGGAAACTCGGCACGGATGCCCGTTGCGGATTTCCATACCCGACTGGGGCATCCAAAAATCCAGGACTCTACGAAGGGCTGGATCTATTACTCCTTGGCTCTTTGGTCGGACAATTCTTAACCCCTTTGGCTGCATTTCAATTCGTGGCCACGGCGTCGTTGGTACTGAACGGTTGGGCGGCATCGTGGCTCACATTGCGCTTCATACGCTCGACTTGGGCAGCCGCGTTGGCGTCGTATCTCACGATTGTGAACCTGCCAACGCTCATACGATTCGAGGAGCATCTTCACCTGATCAAGTACGGTTGGGTCGCACTTTCGTTCTGGGCATTTTCGCGTTACCTTGACGCCCCCACGACGCGTCGTGGCATTTGGCTCGGTGCTGCCACGGTGGGAACGCTCTTGGCGTCGTTCCATTTCGGTTTCTTCCTGGTACTCGGATTATTGTTCTGGTGGCTGGGTTGTTTGTTATCGGGCACGTTGAGCCGGTCGCATGTCCGGCCGACCTTAACGGCGATTGTCACTGCTACGGTTTTGGCGGGCCTCGGAACGTTTCCCGTCTGGAGCGACAAGACGAACACCACGTTGGCGAAACTCTACTCTCAACGAAACTTCACGGAAGTCTGGACTTACAGTGCCGAGCCTTGGCAGTACATCACGCGGCCGGGCACCAAGGCGGCAGAACAGCGGTTGATCGCATCGGGTCGCAAAACCATTCCGCATTCCGAGAGTTTGACCGAATCGGCACTCGATCGCGAAATCGTCGGACTCGTCGAACGCTACGGAAATGCCGCGGGTGGCTGGAATTATTACGGGGCGACTGTACTAATCTGCTTGGCACTGTTCGGAGTCTTCCGAATACGGGGGGCGAGCTTTGGGGTCGAACGGCCGGTGATTCTCGATCGCATGGCCGGCTTAGGTTTGTTTTGGATCGTTCTCAGTTTGGCCGGTGGGCCAGGGGCTTTGCTATACGAGTTGACCCCGCAATTCCGCTGCTATGGACGTGCCGGACTGCTGACGCTCCCACTGGCAGCGGTACTGGCCGCCGTCATGTTCCATTGGGTCATGAACTCCTTGAAAAGCACATCAGTGAAGTTGCTGCTCGGGATCGTGTTGTGTGGTTTGTTGGTTTTCGATTGGCGCGACACCGCCCGCATGCGGATGCCCGCCGAAGATCCAAAACCCCCGGCTTGGGTACCTTGGCTCACGTCGCAACCGGACGACGTTCGATTGGCAGCATTCCCTTCGACGGATCAATCGTTCTGCTGGGGCGAAGGCTGGCATTGGCAGAGTTTGGCTTACTCGCTTCAGCATCGCCATCGGACGTTGAATGGTGCCGAGTTCGCCTTCGTGTTCGGTGATTTGCAACTGCTCGGGTCGGGGTACAACGACCTCAGTCCGGCCGGCGTGCAGTTCGTGGCCAGTTTGGGTTACACCGCGTTGGCCCTCGACGAGTTCGCGCTGAAACGATCCCCGTGGTTGACGCAATTGCCTTGGCTGAAACGGGACGTCGATTTGTCTGACGGCTGGAGCATTTGGCGCATCGAAACGATGGCTCCAAAATTCCCGATTGTCACCCGCCGTGAACTTCTGACACACGGGATCGGCCCGATTCGGACAGTCCCAGCGGGATCGGTCATCTGTCCTCGTTTCCACCTCACCGAGACGCTCATTGTCGCCGACCCGGTGCCAGTGGATGCGGCCTGGATCGATGAACGAGGAGCCATCAGTGGCCCTTGGATGAGGATTCTCGAGCAGTGCGTTTACGGCCCGGGTCTCGGTGCGTACACGGTTCGCACACCCAAACAAACGGGTAGTTGGAGTTTGCGGTTCCGCGATCGAGCCACAGGAGTTGTCCTCGGGGAACAGCGTTTTCAAATTGCTGATCGTGCCGCGTTACCGAGATCGGAACAACTGGGATCGTCTTATGCGGTGGTGGCACCACTCAGCCAATTCGCCGATGGAGCGTGTCGAATTTGGGTTAAGAATGAGACCGCAGAATATCTGTGTGCACGCCCTGACGATGACAAAAACCCGGTGACGCATCCGAACTTGAAGGGAGTGGTACCCGGCACCTTGATTTGCACGTTGCGATCACGGATGAGCGAACCGGGCCGAGAAAACACCTACGAATATCGGCGTTTGTTCTTGGCCGACCTCGCACCGGGGGAGGAATACGAAGTGATCCTCCCACCCGGTACGCTCTCCACGAAACCGCAACCGAATCGGGAACTGGTCGGAGCCTTGCACTCCGGTGAGGTCTTGTTGCCGCAAAACCCCTCGCCCCAACTGCGGCTACGTTTCGACACGAAATGATCCTATACGACAATGCTCACCATTTTCTTCGGTACGACGATCACCTTTTTCGGGGTCTTTCCAGCCAAGGCCTCGATCACTTTCGCGTTGGCCAAAGCGGTGGCTTCCAACTCGGCGTCATCGATTTCGGCTGCGACGGTCAGTTTCGCTTTGAGTTTCCCGTTCACTTGAACCGGCACTTCGATGCTGTCGACCTTGGTCAATTCAGGGTCGAATCTCGGCCACGGTTCGTAGGCAAGTGTCGTGGTGTGGCCGAGTGCGGCCCACAATTCTTCAGCGATGTGTGGGGCATACGGGGCCAGTAACAGCACGAACGGTTCCAGCACGGCACGCGGGCGGACGTCGAGTTTGGTGAAGTAATTGCAGAACTCCATCATCGCCGAGATCGCCGTATTGAAGCTCAACTTAGCGGTGTCATCGGTTACTTTTTGAATCGTTCGGTGCAACACGCGCAGCGCATCCCGATCCGGGTCGACGTCCTTCACGGAGTTGTTCAACGTCGATGACACTGCCGTGTCATCGATCAGCAATCGCCAGGCGCGATGGAGGAAACGGTGGACACCTTCGACGCCTTTGGTGTTCCACGGTTTGACCGCTTCGAGTGGCCCCATGAACATTTCAAACAGCCGCAGCGAATCGGCCCCGTACTCCTTCACGACATCGTCGGGATTGATGACGTTGCCGCGTGACTTCGCCATCTTCTCGCCGTTCTCGCCGAGGATCATCCCCTGGTTGACCAGCTTCTGGAACGGTTCGACACAGTTCACATAGCCCAGGTCGAAGAGCACCTTGTGCCAAAAGCGCGAGTAGAGCAGGTGCAGCACGGCGTGCTCGGCCCCGCCGATGTAGAGATCGACCGGTAACCAGTGGTTCAATTTCCCTGAGTCGGCGAATGCTTGCGCGTTTTGTGGATCGATGTAGCGCAGGTAGTACCAACACGATCCGGCCCACTGCGGCATCGTGTTCGTTTCCCGGCGATACTTTTTACCATCGAGATCGACCGTCAACCAATCGGTCGCTTTGGCGAGCGGGCCATCGGGAGAACCGGTCGGTTTGAAGTCGGTGAGCGTCGGCAGTGTCAACGGTAAGTCAGTGGGAGCCAGTGATCGGATGACTCCGGTGCGGTTCCCGGCGGCATCGAGTTCGTGCAAGATGGGGAACGGTTCGCCCCAGTAACGTTGCCGGCTGAACAGCCAGTCGCGCAGCTTGTAGTTGATTTTCGCTTCGCCTTGGCCCTCGACGATGAGCCAGGAGGTGATTTTGCGCTTGGCTTCCTCGGTGGTCATGCCATCGAGCATGCCGGAGTTCAAGGCGACGCCGTCGTCGGTGTAGGGTTCTTTCAGCTCTTCGAGTGTGCTGCCAGTCTGCTTCAACCACTTTTCGTTCGGTGTCACAACTGTGACTACCGGAAGGTCGAATTGCTTGGCGAATGCGAAATCGCGCTCGTCGTGGGCGGGCACGGCCATGATGGCTCCTGTGCCGTATCCGGCCAGAACGTAGTCCGCGATCCAGATGGGGATTTCTTTCTTGTTCACCGGGTTGATGGCGTACGCCCCGGTGAAGACGCCGGTCTTCGATTTCGCCATCTCGGTGCGTTCGAATTCGCTCTTGCGGGAAGCCTGCAGTTGGTAGGCTTCGACTGCGGGCTTCTGTTCGGCGGTTGTGATCCGGGTCACGAGTTCGTGCTCGGGCGATAGCACCATATAGGTCGCGCCGAAGAGGGTGTCCGGCCGTGTGGTGAACACCTTGATGGCCGCGCTCGACTCCGTCTCGCGGCTAATGGCGAACTCGACTTCCGCCCCTACCGATTTGCCAATCCAGTTGCGCTGCATCTGCTTGATGGACTCGCTCCAGTCGAGCGGTGCGAGGTCATTGATCAACCGCTCGGCATAGGCGGTGATGCGTAACAGCCATTGCTTTAGTGGTCGGCGCACGACGGGGTGATTGCCGCGTTCGCTCTTGCCGTCGATGACTTCTTCGTTCGAGAGCACTGTGCCGAGCGCTTCGCACCAATTCACCGGAACTTCGGCGAGGTACGCCAAGCGGTGCGCATCGATATAGTTCTGCCGGTCGGTCACGTCGGGCGGGATTGGAAGTTCCGAAATCGGTCGCCCTTTTTTGGCAACGGAATCGTACCACGTGTTGAAAATGGTGATGAAGATCCACTGTGTCCAGCGGAAGTAATCGGGGTCGGTGGTATTGACTTCGCGTTGCCAATCGTAGCTGAAACCGAGCGACTTGATCTGCCGGCGGAAAGTATCGACATTGTTTTTGGTGTTGATGCTGGGATGTTCGCCGGTGGCGATGGCGTGCTGCTCGGCGGGCAGACCGAAGGCGTCCCAACCCATCGGGTGCAGCACATGGAACCCACGCATCCGCTGGAACCGGGCCAGAATATCGGTCGCGGTGTAGCCTTCCGGATGGCCGACGTGCAGGCCGCTGCCACTCGGGTAGGGAAACATGTCGAGGATATAGTACTTCGGCTTCCCGGCCACGCTGGCATCGGTGGGGTCGAGCGTGCGGAACGTCGCGTTTGCGTCCCAATAGGCTTGCCAGCGTGGTTCGACATCGGCGGGAATGTAGCTCGGCATATCCGGTGAACTCGGTGTTCGTGAAATCGAATGGTTAGATTTATCGACTGACGGACAACCGGGAATGGCCGAGGGTTCATTGCAGTGCGTAACGATCAGCTCATGCAATTCGCGACTCAACTCATTTCCGTTGCCCGGCGGGTGTCGTCGTCCAAATATTTCATCCCGCGTAGCCAGACGAAGCCACCGACTAGGATCATTCCCGAAGTGAGTAGCAGTGCGACATTCCAGTGGAACGCGTCCGCAGCGGCACCGATGAGTGGGGGCGAAATGACATCGCCAAGTACGTGAATGACCAGAATGTTGATGGCGAATGCGGTCGCGCGCATTTCGGAAGTCACGACGTTTGCCAAAATGGTGAAGCCGGGGCCGACGTGCATGAATAGACCCACGACGGCGAAGAACATCACCAGCCAACCCCAGGGCAGGGGCAAATAAATGAACGCCACGAAGCAAGGGAACGCACCGAATGCCCCCATCGAAATGACCCAGAAATAAGCTCCGCGAATGCGTGTCTTCAGTCGCTCGCCGAGCCAGGTGGCGAAAATGGTGGCGGCCAAACCACCGAGAACCACGATCGCTCCAAAAATGGTCGTGATGCTACCGAGCTTCATCGAAGTGGGTGTCGTGGCCACTTTGGCAATCGGCTCGAAATGCAGCACCAAGTCGTTGTTAGTCAACGTTCCTTCGAGTGTCTTTTTCAACTCTCCAAAGTCGACTTCGCGGTCGTCGGTGATGGTTCGGAGTTTGGCGATCACGTCATCAGGAAGTGCTTTCCGCTTAGATTCCGCAGGGGGGTTCGCCAAATTGTCGACAGAGGTGCTACTTAAAACGAATCTGGATTCGCGCTGGAACACATAAGTCGGAATCCAAGCGGCAACGCCACCGAGGACAAAGGTAATCGCCGTCATCCCGATGCAGCAAAAGACGAACGAGCGGTTGCGCCTGAGCCGGTTTAGGACTTCGAAATAGCCCGGAGCGTTGGCGGCTTGCTCCGCGGTTTGGGGGCGGGGCAACTCCCGCTTTAAGAAACAAAAAACCCCCAAGCCGAGACCCAAGAATGTCAGCCAGAAAGCGTGCCGCCAGTCGTCGTAGTAATCGGCGACTTGACCACCGACGATGAAGCCGATGGCACTGCCGACGGGGATGGCCATGTTGAAATAGGCCAGTGCCTTCGCGCGACTGGCTTGCGGGTACGCGTCGGCAATCATGGCGGAAGCCACCGGCCCGTAAGCCCCTTCGCCAACCCCCACGAGGCACCGCGTGAGGAGAAGTGCCCAATACCCCGTGGCGAAACCGGAGCAGCCGCTGGCGACGCTCCAGATGCTCACGCCGAATCCGAGTATGATCCAGCGCCGGTAGCCGTGGCCATCGAGCCAACCGACGAGTGGCGAGAAGATCATGTACGCGACCAGAAACGCACTCGTCAGCGCGCCCAATTTAAATTTCAACCACGGATCGGACGGATCGAAGATGGTACCGTCGAGCTGCAACAGCGGGAGCACCGCCGACAGTATCTGACGGTCGATGTAGTTGAAAAGGTTGATGCCGATGAGCAGCGCGAGTGCCGACTTCGCACCGGGAACCGGGTGTGTGGGCCCAGCGTTCGTGCCAATGGTCGGACCCATGCGCGGCGTTCCCGGGTGGTTGCGAGATACAAGAAACTATCGATGACTCACTTCGACTTGATGCGGACACGCATGCGCTGGCCGATGAATAACTCGTCGATGCTGGATTGGAGTTCGACTAGGCACTCGACGGTACGGACATCGTTGATCTCGCCGGGATCGAGGATCATCGTGCGGCGTTGGGCCACCCACCGGGACATACTTTTGATGCGACCGGGGTACATCGGCCCGTCGGCGCGGCCGTCGTCGCGGACTTCGACGGTCATCCCTTCACGAACTCGGCCGATGAATTCTTGATCCAATTCGGCACGCACGACCAGCGGCCCAGCCGGGACGAAGACGATCGCTGCCGGGTAACCGCCAGGCATGAGCAATGCGCCTTCACTGGTTTGCAAGCGGAGGATACGGCCGGCACTCGGGGCACGCATGACGCAATCTTCGACGCTCTTTTGGGCCAGTTGTTGATCGGCCTTCGCCGCGTCGAGGCGCGCTTTGGCCGCGTCGATCCGCCACTGCGGATTCAAATTCTTTTCGATATCAGCGAGTTGCAACCGGTCGGCCAATTCCAAAGATTCCAGCTCGCGGACCTGAGCTTCCAGCCCTTCTTGTTCGATCTTGGTCAGCGGGGTGATCTGCTGTTGAGCTTTGCGTTGCTCCACAAGTTTCTTGGCTTGATCGACCCGCGCTTTCGCCGCCGCACCGAGTGCCCGACGTGC
>JAYSYJ010000249.1:0-11077 GCA_043727675.1 Fimbriiglobus sp. | reverse complement strand
TCACTCCGCTGAGCTTCGGGTTCCTGCAAGGGCGAGTTGCAGAGATTCAATTTAGCCGGGTGGCAAGATCACGGCGTCGAGGACGTGAATCACACCGTTGGTGCATTCGATGTCGGTCTTGACGACGTTCGAGGTGCCGTTGAGCTTCACGCCACCTTTGGTGCTGATCTTCACTTCGGCGCCGTTGACGGTCTTGGCCGATTTGCCATCCATCGTGACCACGTCGGCGGCCATGACTTTACCGGCGACAACGTGATACGTGAGGATAGAGGTCAACTTGGGAATGTCTTTCAACAAAGCTTCCACCGTGCCGGCTGGCAACTTGGCGAAGGCTTCGTCGGTCGGGGCGAACACGGTGAATGGGCCGGCGCTCTTGAGCGTCGGAACCAAACCGGCTGCTGTTACGGCGGCGGCGAGCGTTTTGAACGAGCCGGCGGCTACTGCGGTGTCTACGATGTCGTGCATCTTCAGATGTCCTGTCGAGGGTGTGGAGAAAACAACTCAGGCGTCCTTCAGCCGGCCGGTCGAAGGACAAAAGCCAATGCGATATCACGTATGACTAATAGGCCGACTGTTCGGGATGGAGTGAGTATTTTTTGTGAATTTACCGAAGCGGTGCGGGGTTCGTCTCCAGCCCGGCCAGGCAGAGTAGAATGTTCACTTGGCAACCCCGTCGTAACTCAGGGATACCACCATGCCCGAATTGACATTGGAATCGCTCGCCGCGCGGGTGGCGGAACTGGAACGGAAACTGTCGGTATCGCCCTCGATCATTCCCGCATCGCGGGATTGGCGGAGCGTTGTGGGTATCTCAGAAGAAACCGACTTCTCGCGGTCGATGCTCGCTGAGATGGAAGCTCTTCGCGAAGCTGAACGAAAAGCGGCGATTGAGGATACCGAGTGATGATCCTCCTCGATAGCGACCACCTCAGCGCACTCCGCCACCGATCCGGAGTTAAGGCGATCCGCTTGACCCATCGTACTAGCCCACAACGCCCTGTTGCTGACCGCGAACAAGCGAGACTTTGAAAAAGTGCCGGATCTGCGATTCGAAAACTGGATGGATCCGGCTCTCTGACCCGTGGCGATTCTTCACGATTCCTCCTTTGTAGATTTCCATGAACCCAGCCCGCCAAGCCGTGATCCTCGAACCTTACAAAGTCGGCGTCCGTGAGGTGATGCTACCCGATCCGGGGCCGAACCAAATCTTGCTCGCGGCCGAGTACTCGGGCATCAGCGCGGGTACCGAACTCGCCGTCTACACGGGTTCGCACCAGTGGCTGCAAGACCCGACCATGCCCGATTGGAAGTTCCCGTTTCGCTCCGGGTACAGCGCGGCCGGCCGGGTGTTGAAAGTCGGCCTGGAGTTCCCCGGCGGCTTCCGAGAAGGGGATCGCGTCAGCTTCCCCGGCAACCACGCTTCCGCCGAACTCTTCACCGTCGGCCACGAGCGCTGCCGGGTGTGGAAGATGCCGGACAACCTGAGTTTTGAAAAGGCGGCCGTCGCCGTCATCGCCCGTTACGGGTTCGGGGCGTCGATCCGAGTCGGTCTGACGCTCGGTCGCAGTTGCGCCGTTCTGGGGCAAGGGATCATCGGCCAGTTCGCGCTGCGTTGCGCCATCGCCGCGGGCATGTCGCCCGTGGTCGGGATCGACTCGGTGCCGATGCGCCGCGCCGCAGCTTTGAAAGCCGGTGCCGATTACGTCATCGACCCGAGCAATGGCGATGCCAAAGCACAACTGGCCAAGCTCCTTGATGCCAAAGGGGCGGAAGTCGTCATTGATGCCACGGGCGTACCGGCGGCGATCCCGACGGCGATGGGCTTGGCGTGCGATGCCGGACAAGTGGTGGTGGTCGGTAGCCCGCGCGGCAAAGCGAACGAGGTGAACTTCTACGACGATTTGCACCGCCGCTACATCGAAGTGACCGGTGCCCATGGCAACATGCTCTTCGAACCGGCCCACACGCGGCTGGCCGGGGCGTGGGACATCGACAAAGCCCAGTATTGGCTGCTGCGGGCCATCGCCTCGGGCCGGCTGAGTTTAGCCGGGTTGAACACGCACACGATTGCACCGGAACAACTCGGCGAAGCCTACGAGGGGTTGCTCAAAGACAAGGACAACTACTTAGGCGTCGTGATGAAGTGGGTGTGAGTGTTTGATAGAGTTATGCTTGTGCATACCTCAGTTCGCTTTGGAGTGACTTTTGCCCCAGACGTCGATCGATTTCTCCGATTACCACCGTACGGTGATCGCATATCATGGAACGACTATGGAGGCGGCGGAACGCCTTGTCGCTGGGGACGGCTTTTTACAAAGTGATGAAGATAACGAGTGGTTTGGAACCGGAATCTATTTCTGGGAACATGCTTTTCAACAAGCGTGGTTGTGGGCGAAGAAAAAGAAGAGTCAAACAAAGCCAGCGGTTGTTGGGGCCGTAATTCGCTTGGGTAGTTGCTTCGATTTGCTTGACTCGGAGAATGTCGCGACTTTGCGCGAATACCACGATAAGATGATTGCAGATATGGAAGCCAACGGTATCGAACCACCGTCCAACGTTCGAAGTCATAGAAGGTTAGATTGTGCAGTTTTCAATTACCTGTACACCGATTTGGAATCGTCTGTGAGGCCACTCGACACAATTCGTGGCGTGTATGTTCCGACTTCGGTTGTCCAACGCGTTTACAAAGGGAGTTGGATCAGTGAAGAAACCCATATCCAAATCTGCGTCCGCAACCCGAATAGTATCCTTGCCGTCTGGCACGTCCGCGAAGACGGTCGATACGGGAAGTCAAGCGCCGGTAAAACCGGAGAGTAAATTCAACTTCATTTTGAAGCGCGCCAAGAAGAGAACACCCGCGCAGTCACGCGTCATACTCATCAGAGCTGGCATCATCACAGAGGACGGGAAGCTGACGGCGAAATACAAGGTCGCCCCGAAGGCCAGGAAGAAGTCGGCAAAATCGCCAGTGATCGTCTGACCATTGAGTGTGACACGCAAGATTGAGACCCGTATCCCAGAGCCGACTCCGGGACACGGGTTTGTCGAACTCACTTGGCCTTCACGTTGTAGCAGACCATCTTGTCCTGGTCGCGCAGGTAGAGCTTCCCGTCCACGATCACCGGGTGGGCCCAACTGGCCATACCACTGCGTTTTGTTTCTTGGAAGGACGAAACGACTTTGAGACTTTTGGACGACGGTTCAATCAACACCATGGTGCCGTTGTCGTATCGGAAGTAGAGCATCCCATCGGCGCTGAGCACGGCCGCCGAACCCTTGCCACCGGCCGGATTTTTCTCCGGCCCCCACATGATTTCCCCCGTCTTCAAATCGACGCAGACGGGATTGCCGTTGTTCTGGTTGTGGCCGAAGTAAGCATAGTTGCCAACTTGCACCATCCCGCCGTGGTGGTTGTTCAATTCGGATTTCTTGTAGCTTTTCACTTCTTGGGCGGTGAATTTGTCGGTGCCGTCCGCGACGATTTTCAACAGGGCCGCGCCGCCGTCGTAGGCGCACGACACCCAGACGTGATCGTCGGAAACGATCGGAATCGGAATCTGGGCCACGCCACCACCGGACGCCTTACCCTTGTATTGCCAGAGCAGTTTTCCCGTTTTTGGGTCGACGCCGACAACGCCTGCCGACTTGCCCATGAGGACGACGTACATCGCCTTGTCCGCCAAGGTCACTTTCTCTGGGGAGCAGTAACCGCCGCCATCGCTACCGCCACCGGCGATTTCGCTTTTCCAAATGTCTTTGCCCGTGACCTTGTCTAAGGCGACCAGGGCGGCTTTGTTGCCACCGGGCACGCAGATGAGTTTGTCGCCATCGATCAGCACCGAGTCGGTGAAGCCCCAACTCGGCACTTTGCCACCGAAGTCTTTCTGGTAGTCTCGCTCCCACAGTTTTTCGCCCTTGGCCGCATCCAGGCAGACGAGTTTCCCGTTGCTGCTGACCGCGTAAACCTTGCCTTCGTCGAAGGTCGGACTGGCGCTCGGGCCGTTGTTCTGGTTGGTTTGGCGCGGATCGTCGAACGGAGTGAACCAGAGTTCGGCGCCGTCCGCTTCTTTCAACGCCCAGATGCCGTCTTTCTTATCGCGGGTGCCCATCCCGTAGATCGTCCCCTTAACGATGGTCGGCGTACCGAAGCCCAAGCCGAGACCCTCCACGGTCCAGACTTTCGCGGGGCCGTCCTTCGGCCATGTCTTCAACAGGCCGGTTTCTTTACAAATGCCGTCGCGGTTGGGGCCACGGAAGGCCGGCCAATCTTCGGCCAACGCGGTCGAAACTAACAGCAGGCCGGCCGCGAGTAGCGGGAAACGGATGGGCATTTGCGAAACTCCAGGGAATGGAAACGAGGGCGGGATCTCTACGGAGAGCTACAGAAGAGTGTAAACGGCCAGACGAGAAGTGCAAGCGGGGGATTTCACCCGCGTGGGAGTCACACCGTGCCACGAAGTAAGGGGTACTTCTGATACTGGGTGGGTACAGACAAGATTTGCTCCGTTAAAGGTACGCCGTGACGACGGCGGCCGACCGCGCGAACGTATCCGAGCCAGTTGCCTCGATCCGCCTCCAACGCGGAAATCTCGACCGCATTATGGGGGGCAATCACCGTGTGCCAGTCGAGCCAACGCTTCCAGCCGTCGGTCAGCGTGTCGGCCGTCTCGACATCGACAATCCCAGTCCGTTCCCAGTGCCGCCGCCACCAAGCAGCCGAGTGCAGACACCACGGTTTGTCTTGATCCCACCACGCTGCCAGGTGTTCAGGTACCGGCCCGTCGACTTCGCGCATCAGCCCGGCCCCGGCGATGCCCACTTGACCGCCCGGCTTCACAAACTGGGCGAGGTAGCTCAGGTACAGGTCGTCGGTTCCGTAATACGGGTAAGAGTCGATGCACACGATCGCATCGAAGAATTCGGCGGCGAAAGGCAACGACCGCGCGTCCGCATGAATCGGGAAGACTCCGTTCTCGACACCGGCATCTCGGATCCGCTGGAATGTCTCGGATACGCTGAACCAGAGGTCGGTGGCCCAAACTTGGACTCCGAATTCCCGGCGCAAGAAGATTGACGACGCACCCCGTCCGCAACTGAGATCGAGTACTCGCATCCCCGAGCGGAGTTCGAGCGATTCGGACAACCATTCCGTCATCCACAACGAGTTCGCTCCACCGCTGACGCCGGCGATGATCCATTCGGGATGATACTGCGCCGAGCGGGGAAACCGTTCGGACGTGAACCGATCATCCATACGTCTGCTCCTTACCACAGCACTGATCAACAACTCTAGACTTTACCATCATGGCTGCCAGGATAAAACAAGTTGGCCGCGAGACGACAGTCGGACGCGCGGAGCGGACGAGGCTTCCGTCTCACGGCCAACTTGTCCATCGTCACGAGTGTTCCTGCTATGTCCGATGCTCTCATCCGTGCTGTCACGGTACCCGAATTCGGCCAGGCTCGTGCAGCCGGTCGAAAGCTCGTCGTGGTCACCGCCTACGACTTCACCAGCGCCGTTCTTGCCGATGGGGCCGGGGTGGATTGCATCCTCGTCGGTGATTCCCTTGGCATGGTCGTGCAGGGAAACTCTTCGCCGTTGCCGGTCACACTCGCCGAGATGATTTACCACACCCGGATGGTGGCACGCGGCACGAAGCGGGCACTGCTCGTCGCCGATCTGCCGTTTGGAAGTTACCAAGTGTCGCCCCGGCAGGCCGTGCGCAGCGCTGCTAAAATGGTGAAGGCCGGCGCCCAAGCGGTGAAGCTCGAAGGGGGCGTTCGGATGGGCGAAGCCATTGCCGCCTGCACCCGGGCCGACATCCCGATTATGGCGCACATCGGTCTGACGCCGCAATCGGTCCATCGCATGGGTGGCTTCAAAGTTCAACGCGATGCCGAGGCTCTGATCGAAGACGCACTCGCCGTGGAACGAGCCGGGGCGTTTTCCATCGTGGTGGAAGGGGTACCGGCGGAACTCGGCGAGCGAATCACCCGAGCCGTCTCGATCCCGACCATCGGCATCGGGGCCGGGCCGGGTTGCAATGGCCAAGTTTTGGTCTGGCACGATCTGCTTGGACTGTACGATGCACTCCGGCCGAAGTTCGTGAAGCGCTACGCCGAACTCGGTGCGCTCACACACGCGGCGTTAACGGAATATTGCCGCGAAGTGCGTGCGGGGACGTTCCCCGCCATCGAACACAGTTTTAAGTAGAGAATGCTCGAATAGGATCGGAGTTGCCGGAGTGACTGCATTGTTGATCTTGCCGAACGTGGCGCACCGCATCGACCCGCTGAAAAATTTACGGCCGGGCGAACTGCTGCTCAACGAACTGTACCGCAGTATCCAAGGGGAGAGTACGTTCGCCGGGCTGCCGTGCGTTTTCGTGCGGACAGCGGTCTGCAATTTGCGCTGCCGCTGGTGCGATACGCCATATGCCTTCAACAAAGGGGAGACGTTCTCCAGGGCCGACGTGCTAGCCAAGGTGCTGAGTTTCCAGACGCCGCTCGTCGAGATCACGGGCGGTGAGCCGCTGCTGCAAGACGACGTGATGCCGTTGATGGCCGAGCTGTGCGAATTGGGCAAGACGGTGCTGCTCGAAACCAGCGGCTCGATCTCGGTTCGCCCGGTCGATCCACGGGTTCACATCATCATGGATTTGAAGTGCCCGGACAGCGGCGAGTGCGAGCGCAATGTGTGGTCGAATCTCGATGTGTTGAAGCGGAGCGACGAAGTGAAGTTCGTGGTGGCCAGCCGCCGCGATTGGGATTGGACCGTCGATACGGTCACGCAGCACGATTTGGCGACGCGGTTCACAGTGCAAGTGAGCGCCGCTTTCGGCGCCGTCGCGTTGCGGCAACTCGCCGAGTGGATCTTGGAGTCCGGGTTGAATGTGCGGATGCAACTGCAAGCGCACAAGTACATCTGGGATCCGAAGACGCGCGGAGTGTGAACCCTCAAAGGAAGCGAGTCGATAGGTTAAACCCATGACTCCAAGCATCATTCCCGACCACGACGAGTGCATCGAGCAAGCTTACTTTTTTCGGACCTTCCGCGAACGGATCGTCGCCAACATCCCCGCCCAAGAAACGCTGGCCCGACTGCACGAGGAACTCCTCAGTTCCACGAAGATGCCCTTCGCCGTGCAGTTCCTGTCGCTGGAACTCAAACATTCCGGGTTGTTGTCGAACGGCTTCGCTAAACTGTCGCACTACTTCACGCCGTTTCAAACCTTCGTGATGAAGCAAGCCGATAGCGAAACGTCCAAGTTCACCACGCTCGTCGGGCTGCAGATTCTCGAGCGTGAAGCCGATTACAAGGCCGATCAACCGTCGCCGTCCGGGCTGTTTGTCTACCAATTCGAAACCCTCTGCCGGAACAGGTTGGGCTACGATTACGGCCTCGACGCCATCGGTGGGGATCCGTTTTACGACGGCGAATGGAAGAAGTTCGCCGAGTTGGTCCGCCGGCAGATCGGCATCATCGACTTCGCGGAATTGGTCTATTTGCGGTCGGAATTCTACCTCTCCGACCGGCGCCGACTGGAACCCGCCTACGAACCTTCGCTGCCGCCGCTGTTCGCCGAGCGCGAAGGGAAGATCGCCAAGGCGAGCCTGGGCCGCGACCCGCTCTTCCTGTTCGCCGCATTGCAGCGCCAATTGAACTACCCGGAAGTGCCCCGGGCCAGACCGCGCGAGGACATCGCCTCGAAGTTTGACCAATACGAAATCAAGTTCCGTGAAATGGAAGCGCGGATTCGTATGCTCGAAGCTGAATCGCGGGGCACGTTCGACCCCACCCAATTCGGCAAACCGGAGATGTTCAAGGACATGCCGGACGTGGAGTGACGACGCAATCCGCTTCATTCCCCTTCTGTTGCGCACCGAACCGAATTGCGCACTAGGGTTCAATCACGGTGCGGCTTCACTCACGGCGGGCGGGCGAGATGATCGGGCGTATCTTCCTCAATCGCTACAAAGTGCAGCAGCAAATCGGCGAAGGCGGCATGGGCCGGGTCTATTTGGCCCACCAGATCGACCTCGGCCGGATGGTTGTCGTCAAAGTGATGCACGACCACATCGCCGCCGACAGCAAGTTCCGCGATCGTTTCGAGCGCGAAACTTTTCTGATGGCCCGCTTCCAACACCCTTACGCCGTCACGCTTTACGACGCCTCGCTGAACGATCCGGCCGGGTCGTGCATCATCATGGAATACGTCAAAGGCGGGAACCTCGAAACGCTGCTCGAAAAAGTCAAAAAGATGACGGCCCCGCGCGTCGGCCGGATCATCGGCCAGCTCTGCGAGGTACTCCAAGCGGCCCACGACGAAGGGATCATCCACCGCGATTTGAAGCCCGCGAATCTCATGGTCATCGATCCGGATACGCCCAAAGAGCGCATTAAGGTCATGGACTTCGGATTGGCCAAGACCATCGAAGATTGCACGGCCCGCAAAGTCACCGACACCACCATCGACTTCGCCGTCGGCACCCCCGCTTACATTTGCCCCGAGCAAGTCCGCGGCGAGCGGATGGATCACCGGGGCGACCTGTACAGTGTCGGCGTGATGGCCTTCGAACTTCTCAGCGGCAGGGTGCCATTCCTCGGCAATTCGGGAATGGATGTCCTGCTGGCCCACGCGACCGAAGATCCGCCGACGTTCAAGCAACTCGGATTGGAAGGGTGGATTCCCCCGTGCGTCGAAGCGGTGATCCGCCGGTCGCTGAGCAAAGATCCGGACGACCGCTACCAGTCGGCCCGGGAACTCGCCCTCGCGTTCGAAAAAGCCTTGAAGCAAGCCAAGAGCGACTCGCGGCACCGGATGCCCGGCCTCGTGGACGAACCGGTGCAAGTTCCCGCTCTAGAAGACGTTGGGGATAGCGACGACGAGATTCTGTTGATCTTGGAAAATGCGGTCTCCGATGTTGCCACCGCGAACTCGCGGACGCCCGCCGTGGTGGCCGTGCGAACCGGGGTGCAGACCACGGCGCCGGCACGGGTGACCGCGCCGACGCCGACGCCCGAACCGAAGATGAGCTTCAACGATCGCACCGACGCCCAGACTCGGGAATCGCTGGCGCTGCCGTTCAGCATGGACGCGTGGATGCCGGAGTCGATCGCCTTCATGAAGCTGAGCGGGTTCGTGCAAGATTACAGTGGCGAAGTCTTGGTCAGCACGCCGCGGCTGGTGCGGGTGCGCTTGCACCGCGCCCGTGGCGGCGGCGGTTCCGGGACGTGGTTCAGTTTTTCCCGACGTTCGGCCGGCCCCGTCGATCTCGAATTGCAACTGCACTGCCCTGATGCGAAGCAGCCGAACAAGCTCAGCATTCACGTTCTGTTTTACCCGTCGCACCCGTCGCTTCTCGGCGACAAACCCTGGCGCGAACGCTGCGCCGATATTTTCATCGACCTGCGGGCCTACCTCATGGGTGGCAACGTCACCTGACCCGTGAGACCGCCAGGCTCGCCGTCGCTATCATTTTGAATTCCGGGATGCATTTCCATTCGGCGCGGCTCTGTTATGGAGTCGTTGTCTTCACGCGGTGTCAAATGCGGTCGGATTCCCTCGCTTACGCTCTGTCACTCACGGTGGCCGATTCGTCGACCCCGGATGCGGAATTGCTCGCGCGCTTCGCGGACACCGGCGATGCCGCAGCGTTCGAATTGCTCGTCCGTCGGCACGCGGAGCTGGTCTGGCGGGTCTGCCGGAGCGAATTGCCAACTGATCGGCACTCCGCCGAGGACGCCTTCCAAACCACGTTCCTCGTGTTGGCGCGGAAGGCGCGTTCCGTGAACGGCAAGACGCTGGCAGGCTACCTGTTCCGGGTCGCCCGCAACGCGGCCCTCCGGGTGCGCAAGCGGATCGGAAACGTGTCCGAGGGGGCTGTCGATGTCGGGGTGGAACAGGCCAAGCCGGATGAAGGTTCGGTGGCCGTCATCGAAGAAGTGGAGCGGCTCCCGGACAAGTTCCGCTTGCCGGTGCTGCTCTGTTTCTTCGAAGATTGCACCCATGTCGAAGCGGCGAACCGGCTCGGTCTGGCGGTCGGCACGGTGGCAAGCCGGCTGGCCCGCGCCAAGGATCGCCTGCGGATCCGCCTGACCCATCGAGGCTTCGCGCTGCCGGCGGTTCTGGCCGGCGCCGGCGTGAGCGCGGGAAGCGTGCGGGCGGCCGTGACGTTGGCGACGACCCCGTCGGCTGTGCCGACACTTCTCAGTGAACTCACACGCGAGGTTTTGATCGTCATGGCGAATGCGAAAGCGAAGTGGATCGGCGGCGGCGTGCTGGCGGCCCTGCTGCTGACCGGCGGCCTCGGGATGATGGCGCTCACGGCCGGCCCGGCCCCGGAGGAAACGAAGCAGGTGGCGAAGGACAAACCCATCGCGAAAGCGCCGGAGAAAGAGACGCCGGAAGAGGCCGAACTGAAGAAGCTGCAAGGCGTGTGGAAGGTGACGAAGCTCGAGAACAATCTCGGAGTCGCGACGGCCAAGGTGATCGAACCGATGCGGTGGGAGATCGTCGGTTCTACGGTCATCGCCATCGATGGTCCCGGCGAGAAGCAGCGGAGCAAGTCGCTTCTCGGTCTCACCGCGAGCTTGGCGCCGAAGCGGCTCACGATGACTGTGCAAACCGGGCCGGAAGTGCCCGACCGGCAAATCGAAGGCATCTACGAGGTGAAGGGCGACAAACTCCGGATCTGCTTCGGCGAGGAAGGCAAGGCCGTCCCCACCGAGTTCAAAGTGGAGAAGGGCGTCGATGGCGGATTGGTCGAACTCGAGCGCATCACCGACGGCATCCGCAGTTTGAAAGATTTGGCCGGTGAATGGAAGATGGTACCCGTGGAGCGCGACGGCAAGCCGGTGCGGGCGGTCGAGGCGGGCCTCGTGCTGGACATCTACCGCGATGTGGCCTGGGCGACCGACGGAGAGATGACCGACAAGTGGGTCGTCGAATTCGACGCCCTCAAGGGCCACCTCGACCTGACGTCGATCGCGGGGCCGTCCTCGGTGCGGGGCAAGCCGATACGAGGCCGCTTCGCTTGGAAGGACGGCAAGCTGACCGTCTACTCCGGCGCGCCG
>JAYSYJ010000248.1:0-11085 GCA_043727675.1 Fimbriiglobus sp. | reverse complement strand
TTGAACGCCTGATACCCAATCCCGGCGGTGATGGTAAAATCGGGGTAGAACCGGGCTCGAACCGACTTCACTTCCAGCCCGGCGGCGATCAGCTCGCGCTCGGCCTGGCGGATGTCGGGCCGGTTCTGCAGTAGCTGCGACGGGACGCCCGCGCTCAGCGCGTGGATGTTCAGATCGAAGAACGCCTGCGTCGAAATGCGTTCGACCGGCTCCGGATAGCGGTTGATGAGGGCGTTGATCCGGTTCCCCGCCTCGACGATGTCCTGCGCGACGAGCAGCTTTTCGCTCTGGTTCTTGCGGACTTCGGCCTGGAACCGCTGCACGGGTAGCTCGGTGACGCGGCCGCCGAGCTTCAGTCGCATGGAGGCTTCGAGGCTCTGCTGCTGAAGTGCGATGGTTTTATCGAGAGTGTCCAGCCGCTGATCGAGGGAGACGAGCCGGTAGTAATTCTCGGCGATGTCCGCGACGAGGCGAGTCACGAAGGCATTCCGCCTCTCGACGGTCGCGATGTAGCGCTGCTCGGCGGCGTCCCGGGCATTGCGGAGCGATCGCCAGATGTCTAGGCGCCACGTGAAATCGATGCTCGTCCGATACATCGGCAGCGGGATGGGGAAGGCTTGGCCGGGGGCGACGGTCAGCTGGTCTTCGACGGCACCTTCGCGCGTGAAACGGCTCGTCTTTTCCGTACCGGCGCCGGCGATGATCGAAGCCAACGGGAGGTAGGCCCCCCGCCGCGCTAGAACCTCGCTGTTGGCGATTTGGACTTCCTGCTCCAGCATCTTCAGTTCGCGGTTGCCAGCGACTCCCTGACGGATCAGCCGCGTCAGGATCGGATCTTGGTAAAACTCTTCGACCCCGAGCTGAGCCGAGCTGTCCGAACCGGCTGGTTCCGCCACCCTCCCGTCTTTGGCCATCCACCCCGCGAGCGCCGCACTGCCTAGCGCCGATCCCAAGGCGAGTTGCCGGGGGGTCACGCTAGTAGCGGCGCCACTCGAGCCGGTCATCCCGGGGAAGCTGGCCGGCAAAACCGAACCCGACTCCGCATGACCGAGTTTCGGAATGCGGCAGGCCGGAAGCGCAAGTAGGAAGCTACACGCGATCACCCTCGCGATTCGGAGCCGGTACTTCTTCGGCTGTGCCGTCGAAAAAATCGCCGAGGTGTTCATTAGTCCCATCCTTGATTAGCCTGCAAAATCGGCATCTCCCTCCTTATCGGCATTATCGGGACTGTCCCCGAAGGAATATCACTCTATCGGGATGACGACTTCTTAGAGCGACGGCAGCATGAGGAAAGATTGGCAGAATGGCAAACACCCTGGCGGTAGTGTCACCAGGTGATTATTAAAAAGACGAAGTGCTGCTCAGAATTGCGGCAGTGAAGGCGGGTTATTGAGCGTGATTTCTAGTGGCTTCCCCATCATCCTTGGCGTGAGTAAGGAGGACAATACTCGAGTGTTCGAAGATCTCACTCAGGGGGCTATCCACTTCATCTTGGAGCAGCTTACGCCCGTCGGCGATCCTCGCGAAAATGTAATAGAGACCGGGAATCACGATAACGCCGATGACGGTGCCCATGATCATTCCGCCCGCTCCGGTCGTGCCGATGGTGCGATTTCCAATCGCACCGGCACCAGTGGCGATGACCAGCGGGAGCAATCCCGCGATGAAGGCGAACGAGGTCATCTGAATCGGCCGGAAGCGCAATTTGCCTCCTTCGATGGCCGCTTCTTTGAGTGAGAGGCCCTCCTGTCGCCGCTGCACGGCGAATTCGACGATAAGGATCGCGTTCTTGCCAAGGAGCCCGACGAGCATGACAAGACCGAGCTGGGCGTAGACATCGTTGGCCAACCCCAGAACCAACAAGAGCAAGTAAGACCCGAAGACCCCGATCGGAAGCGAAAGGATCACGGCCAGCGGCAGCAGGAAGCTCTCGTACTGCGCGATCAGCACGAGGTACACGAAAAGGATGACGACAAGGAAGATGAGCACGGTCGGAGCGACCTCGACCTTCACTACCGGGAGTACGATTCCCTTTTTCGCTTCGTCGTACGAGAGACCTTCCCAACCCAAACCGTACCCGCGGGGCAGTTCCTTGGCGGCGACTTCCTCGATCGCCTTGATAGCTTGCCCGCTGCTGTATCCGGCGGACGGTGCACCCTGAATGGTCGCGGAAGGGTAGAGGTTGTAGCGCGTGATCTCGTTCAGACCCTGCTTCTTCTTGATCTGCATGAAGGCGGAATACGGGACGTTTTCTTTGCGGTCGTTGAGGACGGTGAGATTGCCCAAATCCTCGGGGTACCTCCGGAACTCCGGTGAGGCTTGGACATAGACCTTGTAGAACTGGTTGAAGAGGACGAAGCCCTGCTCGTACGTGCTGCCTATGAGGATATTGAGGCTGTCCAAGGCTTTGCCGATTGTTACGCCTTTCTGCATAGCTAAATCGCCGTTGATGATCAGTTCGTACTGCGGGTAGTCGGCGGAATAGAATGTGAACAGGCTCTTCAGCTCCTTGCGCTTCCGGAGCGCCGCCATAAACTTATCGTTCACTTCTCCGAGCCGCGCGTAGTCGGACGAGTTCGTCTTATCGAGCACGCGGACGGAAAACCCCCCGGCCGCACCGAAGCCCGGAACCGCGGGCGGTTCGAAGAACTCGATCTTAACGTCGGTCAGATTTTTGCTTTTCTCCTCGAGCTCCTCGATGATCTCTTTCGCGGTTTTATCGCGTTTGTCCCAGGGTTTCAGGTTGATGACGCAGGTCCCCGCGTTCGATCCGCGGCCCTCGGTCAGCACTTCGTATCCGGCCAGCGAGGTGACGGAAGTGACCCCGTCGACTTGTTTGCAGATCGCTTGCAACTCGTGCGACTTGGAGTTCGTGTATTCGAGCGTCGAGCCGGGCGGGGTCTGGATGATCCCGTAGATGGTTCCCTGATCCTCGCCCGGGATAAAGCCCGACGGAAGCTTCGTGTTCACGGCCAGAATACCGATGGCAAACCCGCCGACGACGGCCATGCTCACCGTGCGGCGCGTGACGATCCGTTTGAGAATTCCGGCATATCCGTTCGTGACCTTCTCGACAACGCGGTCGAACGGCCGCTGGACGAACGGGAGGATGTTGACCAGGAGGCCGATCCACCCCCACAATTCGAAGCACAGAAAGTTGAATCCCACGGCGAGTGGCACACCGACGAAGATGTAAAGCAAAATGGTGAGCAAATCGCGCGGTTTTTTCGGCTGATCCGAGTGGGAATGCGGTTTGAGAATCATCGCGCAGAGCACGGGAGTCAGGGTGAGGGCAATGAGGCCTGAGAGGACGATCGACGTGGCCATGGTGATGCCGAACTGGCGGTAGAAGGTGCCGACGGGGCCGGGCACGAAGGTCACTGGGACGAAGACGGCCGTCATCACCAGCGTGATGGCGATGATGGCACCGCTGATTTCGTGGAGAACCTCGGTACTCGCCCGGTAGGGCGAAAGATGCTTGTCGCGCATCTTGGCGTGGACCGCCTCGACCACCACGATGGCGTCGTCCACCACGACCCCGATCGCCAGAACCATGGCGAAGAGCGTGATCAGGTTAATGGACAGACCGAACAGCTTGAGGAAGAAGAAGGTACCGATCAGCGAGACGGGAACTGCGAGGGTCGGAATCAGCGTGGAGCGCAAGTCTCCGAGGAACATGAAGACCACGATGGACACGAGGATAAACGCCTCCAGCAGGGTGTGGAGCACCTTTTCGATTGAAGCGTCCAAAAAGGTGGAGACGTCGTAGGCGAACTGGTACTCCACGCCGGGGGGGAGTGTCCCCTCCGTCTTGATCAGTTCGAGTTCGGCCTTGACCTTCTCGATTACTTCCGAGGCGTTGGAGCCGGGGCTCTGCTTGAGCACGATCGACGCGGCCGGGTGGCCGTCGACGTCGGAGTAAATATCGAAGAATTCCGAACCGAGTTCGACAGTGGCGACGTCCTTGAGGTGCAGGATTTCTCCGTCGGGAGTCGCCTTCAATACGACATTTTCGTACTGCTGCGGCGTATTGAAACGCCCCACGTAGGTGAGGACGTACTCCTTCGATTGGGAAGTTTTGCCCGTGGCCTGTCCGAGTCGGCCGGGCGAGCCGATCACGCTCTGTTCCGACACGGCCTTCATGATCTCTTCCGTGGAAATCTTGTAGGCGCGCATCCGCTCGGGATTCAGCCAGAGCCGCATCGCATAGGAGCGGTTGCCGAGGTTTACGGGGCGGCCCATGCCCTGGATCCGCTTGATCCGCGGCATGATGTTGGCGTTGGCGAAGTTGTAGAGGTATTTCTGATCGTGATTCGGATCGGTGCTATAGATGTTCACCTTCATCAGCATACTCGGCACGACTTGGCTGACGAGGATGCCCTCCCGGACCACGAGCGGCGGCAGGCGGTTCAGCACGATGTTGACGCGGTTCTGCACATTCACGACCGCGATGTCCGGATCGGTGCCCGGCTCGAAGTAGATCCGAATCGTCGCCTCGCCGGCACTGGTGGCGTCGGAGACCATGTAGCGCATGTTCTGGACGCCGTTGATCGACTGCTCGAGGGGGATCAGCACCGAATCGACCAGCACGTTCGCGCTGGCGCCGGGATAGGCGATCGCGACCTCCACGGTCGGCGGCGTAATGGGCGGGAATTGCTCGACGGGTAGGCTCGTGATGCCAAGCCCCCCCAAGAGGAGGATGATGATCGAGATCACGATCGCCATTGCCGGTCGGTGCAGGATTTTCGTGAACATGGTTTGGGTGAGGTCTCGTTAAGTTCCGGAAGCGACGGGCTTTCAGCGATTATTCTGCGGCCATTTTCAAGTTCGCGAACACCTCAGCCGGCTTGCGATATTCAATATCTTCTAACTTCTGGCCGTTGACAACTTGACGTACCCCTTCGAAAACGATGCTATCATTCGCGTCGAGACCTTTCTTGATGACGAAAATATCCTCAAGTTCGTACGCCACTTCGATTTCGCGCTCGTGGGCCACATGGTCTTTGTCGACGACGAAAGCGTACCGCTTGTCGAGCCGTTCGAACGTGGCGCGCTGGGGGATGATGAGGGCGTCCTTCAGCGGCCGGCGTATCATCATATTGCCGGTCTGACCGTGGCGCAGCAGGCGATCCGGGTTCGGAAAATCCGCGCGGTAGCAGAAGTTCCCGGTCTCGTTGTTGACTTTGGCCAGCGGCGTCACGGCCATGCATTTGTGGGGGAACTTGGTTCCGTTGGCGAGGACGAGTTCGAGTTGATCGCTTGTGATATCCTGTCCAGTGCTCATGCGGTATTCGTAGTAGCGCACCTCCGGAACATTAAAATAGACCCACATCCCGCTGTTGTCGTACAGCATCGTGAGCACTTCCCCCTCCTTGATCGTACTGCCGAGTTGCTTGGGCAGGCGGTCGACGATCCCGTCGAAGTCCGCCCGGATGACGGTGAACTCCACTTCGGCCTTCGTCCGATTCACCATGGCTTGAGCCTCGGCCAATTCCTGCCCGATCAGATTGACTTCGGTCTGGGAGATGACGGAACTGTTGCCGCCGTTGTAGAGACTTTTCGCGTTCTCGAGTTTGATTTCAGCGGTTCGAACTTTGGCCAGCTCCGCATCCAACTTCGCCTCGTAGAGGGTGGCCAAAATCTTGAACATCGGTTCGCCTTTCTTAACCACTTGGCCCTCTTTGACCAAGATGTGCTCGAGCCGGCCGGTGACCAAGGGGCAAACTTCGATGTTCTTCTGCGAACGGATCTGGCAAACGAACGGCTGGGTGAGAGTAATGTCCTTCACCAGAGGGCTAGTGACCACAATCTTGTGCTGCTCGGAATGCTCCGTCTTTTCCTCGTGCATATTGCACGCGGGGAGTGAAAAGGCAATCAGCCCAGGGATTATAGTTGCGAGCGTTGCGATTTTCATTTTCGACGTCCATTCGCTGGTTGATCATGGTGATCGTTGCTGCTGACCACATTTTCAGAACGCAGCAATCCGCGGGCCAGACCTGCAGATCTAATAAGAAGCTCCGCCAAACCTCATTTTCGCTTGTTTTTCTACTTTTCTATAGATTTTGGCAGATCTTCTAAGCCACGCCGTGTGCGTAGGAATTTAGCAACGCAGTCGTACAGTTTGGCAAATTGTCCGTCAGCCATTGACAGAGCTGTATCGACATCGACATGTCGGAACCCGACTCTCCTACAGAGACAAGTGTTTGCCGAGCGATCAGACTGGTTGCGGCGCGACCTCAGAATTTAGTCGCATCCAATGCGCTCGAGAACAAGCTCAGTGATTTCAAAGACCGCTTCAAGCAGCTGCCCAAGCTTGCCCAACGAGTTGTCAAGTATTAGAATACATCGTTCGTTCGGAAGCGATAGGGAAGGATTGAGCCAAATCGCGGCTTGAGAGTTCGCAAGCTACGGAACAGCTCTCATTGGCGTACTTTGCCTGAGAGGCTGTCCGCTAAGTTTTAACCTTGAAAATCGATGATTTCGGTCGGGGCGTGGTGGCCGAGGTCACAATTTCACCGGGGTTGCGGTTGGCCGTCGAAGCCTTTGTCGGCCACGGCCTCTTCGATCTCGGGCACGCGGACGTTGGCCCGCTTTAACACGGGCGCCAGCAGCGGGGCGTTGTTCCGCTGGCCGGGGATGCTGACGGTTGAAATATTCCTGGGAATCGCCTGGGCATTGTCAACATCTCCACGGACTCCACCGAGGAACAACACACCGGTGTCGACGTGGACAGGCACCGTAAGCCCACCCGGTTGACAAGTATGCGATCCGGGTGTATTCTGGCATTGGGTATGCGGATGAAATTCGGCTCCATGCCGTGTGGTCGGTGCAAACAAACGCATCGAGACCCTATATCCGCCGACCCACTTTTAATTCCCTTCTGCCGAATCGTCCTGCCAATTTTAGCGGTTGACAAGGCGTGTATTTCCCGCCCTCGTCGATATCGTGGACCAGATCGGTTTGAGCCCAGACCAGCTCCAAGAAGCGATCTTCCCGCTGTTCGTAAAACCTTCGCAAAGCCCAAAGGAAATAGTCGATCACCTGCAAGGGCACGCAGAGTTCCGGCGTACTCGGCGTGATGTCCAGCCGCGCGTTCGCGGGTGTACCCGTCGCGCCGACGCGCTTCTCCCGGGCCTGTTCCAACGCCGTGCGAAGGGCTTGCGTGCGGGGTTTGGCACCGCGCTTGGCGAACGTCACCGCGAAGTGATCGCCCCGGTGGAAATGGTTCTCGAAGAGTGTCGTCACCATCGAATCGTAAATCGCACTCTCGCTGTAGCGGAACGCGGCGTCCCGTTCGTTTCGGGCCTGCACTTCTTCGACCAACCGCATTTTGTCCCGCACGACAGCGCGGAAGCGGATTGCCAACTTCGGAAGCAACCGGAACACCTCGCGGCGAATTTCGGGGAGGTCGTCCTTGGCGTGGAACGCCAATGCCGTTTTCTTCGCCTTCAGCAGCATCGAGGGAACACCGCGGAAATAGGGATCGGCGAGCAGTTCGCGGCGAAGGTTCTCCAGCGAAAGTCCCACGGCGACGGGGTCCTCCACCGTCACGGTGCCAAGAAGAAAGAAATTCGAGCAGCCCTCGTCGCCCACAATGATGCGTTGACGCCGGGCGAACAGCGTCGGCGTGCCCGCTTCATCGACGAAGTTGTGAATGACCGTGGCGTTCATGAGTCCTCACCCCGCTTCGCCCAGTAAGGCGATCTCCGCCGGCGTCAGCCAGAACAGATGGGCCACCCGCTCGTCGAGGTCGGCTTCCAGCGCCGCCATCTGCGACGCCGGGGCGTTCTCCGATTTGAGCTTTATGAGCTGCTTCGTTAGCGATGTCAATTCTGCCGTCTGTTGCGCTTTGATCGGAGGGATTGGTAGTTGCCCTATATAGATCGATTTGAATCGCTTGTATCCACCACGTATTGCAGGGCAGATTTGATCGATGAAATACTTGTGCACTTTGGAATTTAGGATTGGCAAGAAGTGCAACGGTGCTTCTGGAATCAAGAAGAGCGTGCAATCTGGAAAGAGGCCTTCGGAATCTGCTGCGAAATGACAATGGAACGCAATGTCCGGATAGACAATCTTGGGTGTTTCAAACTCTGGCCAGTACGCGATGTTGTCCTGAATCTCAAACCACTTGTAGCTCCCCGCTTTCCGCCCCCCTTCGATTCCCGGCATCAAGCGATCCTTAAATTGCAGCAAATGCTTCTTGATCGCGGGATGTTTATCGATGTCGATACCGCGTCGGGTGAAGATCAACCACAGATCCTGCGATTCGACCTTCCAGCGTTTCACGTCGCGGCCGCGCAGGAATGGTTTCAGCACCGCCGCCGAACTCGGGTGCTCGGCGATCAGCTGATCCCGCGTCGCGCGGTCCACTACGAACGCATCGTTCAACCCCGTCAGTACGCCGCGGTAGAAGCGGCCCTTGCAATACTCCCCCAGCGGCGTGCCGCCGGCGCGGAGCTTGGCGAGGAGGTCGCGCTTGGCCGAGCCTTCGAGCCGCCAGCCGGTGCTGTCGAGGCTCGCTTGCGGAATGGCGAACGATTGCTCGCGGACCACGCGCACGAAATCGTCGAGTGCCGGGCCGACCGGCCAAGTGAGCGCGCGAAATTCCGGGGCATCGACCGGCTTCGTCCGTTCGAGCAGCACGATGGTCGGGTAAGCGATGGCGGTGAAGACCTCGGCGTCGCCGAAGTCGATGAGGCGATGGAGGCGGGTATTTGCGGCGAGGTACTCGCGGAGTTTGCCGCCGTAGCCGGAGCGATACCACTTGTTGGAGGTGATGAAAGCGAACTGCCCGCCCGGTTTGAGGAGTTGGATGCCGCGCTCGTAGAAGTAGAAGAAGAGGTCGGCGACGCCGGTGTAGCATTTGAACTGTTTGAGCTTCGGCTTGAGGTGCTTGATGGCCTCTTGGCGGACATACGGCGGATTGGGATGCTCAATCCGCGGGACTGACGAGTGAGTTAACTTTGCTGAACACGGACTCGAACCGGGCGAGTGTGTCTTTGTCCAGCGTTTTCGGCGGGTTTGCCGCCAAGTGGTTCGCTACAGCGTAATGGTTGAACCCACCGCTCGGACGCAGGTAGATACCTTTGTCCTGGAGAAGGCGATTCAAACGGTCGATTATGCGATCGCCCGGTGGTAGGTCTGCTTCCGTCACTTCATTACCGAGCTACATCCCGAATGTGCTGCTGAAAAGCTTGAGATAGAACGGGATGGCGAACAAGTCCTCGATATCGGTTGCCGGCGGCGGAGATGCTGGTGTGCCAGATGGCTTCGCCTTCGCAGTCACTCCCCGAAATAGCCCGTAGTTGAGCACCAGTGTGTCTTTGATGAGCTTCTCGCGGACGACCGAATCAAGGTGCGGGTCGGGCTTCGCTGCCCAATCGTGGACGACCACCATGTCAAGATCGTTCGCGCCGAGCAGCGCGATGAATGTAGCGAGCTTGTCCAGCCCTCCAGTCGGCACAATCGTAATATCTTCCCGCAGTCCGGTACGCTCCGCGGTTTCCAACGCAGAAGAGAAGAACCGCAGATACACCAAGTCGCCCGGCCCCTCCACCAAAAGGTTCCGCTTCGAGATGAAAAGATTTTGAGCGACCGTGTAGCCGAGCGCAGCTTGCAGAGGGAACACCGTCTTCGGGTCCGAGCCGGAGAGATTTGACGTAACGATTGTGCCCACCGAAGCACGATCTTCGACCAGCCGTACCTGATGCAGACGGTCGCCGTGTATCATGAACGGCGAGTGGGTCGTGTAAAGGATCTGGTGCGACTCGGCCAGGTCATCAATGTAGAGGAGGAAATCGCCCTGAGCGAGGGCGTGAAGGCTCAACCCCGGTTCATCCAGAAGCAGGATCAATTGGTTGCCGTTCCCCTGCCGCTGGATCGTGTCGAACCACACTATGAAACTGAAGAACCAGATGAAGCCTTTGCTTCGCTGGCTGACGGGCAAAGAAACGCGGTGCTTTCGGCTCTTGATGCGGATGTAGAGGTTCGCCCCGTTGTTAAAGGGTGGTTGATCCGCGGCTTCCGTGCGGATGTCGAACTCGACGTCCAATTCCTGATTCTGCTTCCAGTATTTGAAAATCTTGTCCGTGATCGAAATCGACAGTCCTTCGAGCCGTGCCTTAATCTGCTCGTAGCCTTGGGCGTTTGTGAGTTCTTCAAGGCTCACGTCGGCCAGCTGGAAGAGGCTCAGCACAGTTTGGTCTTCATCGGTGAGCTGACTTGGATTGGCTGCGCGCTGCGTAAGTGCATTTAAATTCACCTTTCCAGGCATGAGGTAATAGTCGTCAAAGTAAAAGAACTTGGGGATCTGCGCAGATAGATACTTGGTCCAGATCTCGTATCCAAGAACGTCGCCCCACTCTTTGCCAGTCGGGACGAATCGAATTTTCAATTCGTTTAGGAATTCCTGGCCTTCCCCGTTGAGATCTTCGGCAATCATTACCTCTATCAGATTGCGAACCGTCTTTGAGCTTCCAAGTTTTGATCGAAGGTTCGGAGTCAGTCGAGGATCTTTGAGGAGATGTGCAACGAAAGAGCCGTTATCTACGTCTATAGTGATGGTTAAGCTGTTCTTCATGTGATGGTTGAGAGTGAATTCCAAAGCGCCGAGGCAGTTCACACCGAGAAGTTCGTTGACCGCCTTCAAATCGTGTTTTGACAGGCGGTAGGTCAGCACGGCTACCACGGCTGGCTTTTTCTCGTGTGCCTTTCGGTAATCGTTTAGCGATTTGCGCCGGTAGTCGCGGTCGATGTCGAACTTGTCAGTCGGCTTGACTGAGCGAGAAAGGGCCAGCGCTTTCAAGTAAGCGGTTTTACCGGACTCGTTCTGCCCGACGAACACGGTCACATCTCGACCACGCCAGCGTTGTCAATCGAACGGAAGTTCTGGATGTGGGCTTTGATGAGTAACATTACCGTGCCGCATGTGTAGAAGGATGGTACAACCTGATAATCTTAGATTCGGCGGGCTGTCCTGGCTAGTGCTCTGTCCAGACTAAACATTCGGGTTGCTAAGACTGTCGATTGTGGCGAACCTCTTTGTCAACAAGGAGGTTCGCCATGAACAAGAAGTATATCGTT
>JAYSYJ010000247.1:0-11090 GCA_043727675.1 Fimbriiglobus sp. | reverse complement strand
CACAGTTTCGGGTCGAACTCGACATCGGTGGCGAAGTCATTGCCCACGTCGCGGGGAAGATGCGTAAGAACTTCATCCGGATCATTCCGGGGGATCGGGTCAAAGTCGAAATCTCACCGTACGACCTCACCCGGGGCCGAATCACCTATCGAGCCCGTTGAAGTTGAACGATTCTTTCGATTTTGCGGATTTTTCTTGACAGTCGCCGTTCAATTTCAGAAACTACTAATGTCACCACGACGGTGATGACAATTCACACAGCTGTCCAGGGAGGGACTTCAGATGCTCATCGTGACCGAATCCAAAGCTCAAGGCTGGCGCGCCGTTGCGGTGTACCAAGATGCAACCGAAGCGTTGCTTTACGTCGGTCGTTCCTCCACCCAAGTGCGGGGTGGTTACGCCGAAGCGTACAACGAGCAACTCGAAGCCGACGAACGGGAAGTCGTCGCCACCATCAAATTGCAGCAATGGCAGGGTGCCCCCGACGCCGGCAAATGGCTCGACAAAGCGGAACTGCGCTTGCCGGTGCCAAGCCGCATGACCGAAAAGGTCGCCGCGTGAGGCGAGTGGGACGAAACGAATGTAGCCCGCGCCGACGGCGCGGGCTTTTTTGTTCCCACTCCCCGAAGCGAACATCTGGCGCATTCGGGTTGTCGCATCGTAAGGAACTGCCATTTCCGACCTTGCTTCTGACCGCGTGGCAGCGAACAATATCTCAGACGACGCCAAGATCCGGCCGGACGAAAGGAACACACCATGAACTCTTACGCTTCCCTGTGTGACGATTTCGGTTTCAACGTGTACCTCGCCAGCAAGGTCGATCTTCCCAACAACCGCGAAACCTTGCTCACCTTTTTCGACAGTGTCCGCAAACAATACCCGAAGATGACCGACTTCGAACGCCGCGATGCCACCGAACATGTGTTGGAAGAAGAACGCGACTCCGGCAGCTATCGCACCGTATCCGTAGATGGCCGGCGACTCGGTTCCGGGTTTGTGAATCCGCCCAGCCTCGACGACGCCGAGGAGCAGCACGAAAAGATTTTGGAAATGGCCCCGTACCACTTGGGTATCCATGCGTTGGACACCGACGCACTCGACGTGCAGTACTATTTCGACCTGACTTTCGGTGGGAACCATGATGAAGTGGTGACCGAAGCCCTGGCGGCCGAGGGGCCATTCGAGAGCCTGTTGCGCATCCCGGGTAGCCGGATGCTGAACTACCAGCCGAGCATGATGCTGGCCCTCGACGACAGCTGCCAACTGCAAGCTCGCCTGAGCGTCGAAACGCGGACGAGTGCTTACCAAGTGCGGACGGGGAACTTTTCGGAATCGCCGATCACGGTCTACTTCACCATCCGTCAGTTTTGGGGCCGCCAGCCGTTCAAAACCTACTGGGAATCTTACCTGAATCAGAAGCGCATCTTGGATGAACTGGTGACCGAACACGTGATCCCGCAGATCATTACGCCGTTGCAACGGGTGATCGGGGCGAAGTCGTAGTCATTACTTCTTCTTTCCACTCAACCGATCCGGGCTGAAATCCGCATCGGTGAACTTCGCGGGGACTTTGAACCCGCTGAAGCTGTAAAATTCGACTTCCTTGTTCTTCTCATCGAACGTCACGATTTGCACAGGCAGGCCGAACGACGGTGATTTCTGATCGGCGTCGAAACTGTAGGTGCGTTTGCCACCCTTGGGCAGCAGCGGTTCGTCGCCGGCGACCAGCGTCATCTCGATGGTCGTCAGGGCCATCTTGCTTTCGATTCCTTCGGTCGGCCCGATGAGTTTCACCGTATCGGTCGAGCGTTTGCCGGTTTCGGCTTGCTCGACGTATTTGGCGATGGTCGCCAGCATCTTGCCCATGCCCGCGTCGGTGATGCGATTGCGGCTCTTCCCCTTCAACAGCGTGCTGTCCGGGTCGAATTCCATCCGTTTGCCGGTGCCAAGTAGCAGATTGTCACCTTTCCCAGTCACCACGATCAACTTGCCATCGTTCTGACCCTTCACGTAGAGCATCTCCCGGCCTTTCCCAGCTTCACCCGTCACCGTCATGTAGATGCTGAACGGCTCCTTGCGATGGGCGTAAGTCAGCTCTTCGGTCGGCAACGCTTTCCCAGAAACCACTTCCCGGCGGACGAGTTTCGCTTCGTAATCGGGCACATCGGCATACGTCTTGACCGCACCATCGAGTAACTTGCGAACCTCGGGAACCGTACTCGGCCCGGTTGCTTTCTTGGGCTCCGCCTTCACGGGGGTGTCAACCTGGGGCAGCGGTGGCAGCGACAGAGTTCGCAACGCCGAGATCGGCTCGTGTGGTTGGGCCAGCGGCGGACTATCGGAAATCGTGTTTGGAATGGTCGCCTTGGGCATTCCCGGTAACGCCGGGATCGACCCCGGTGCCACGTCGAATTGTGGTGGTTTCACGACCGGCGGCAGGGCGCGATTCAGTTCCTCGGCACTCGCTGGCTGAATCGTCGATGGATCGGCAATCACCTTCGGACGCGGCAGTGGTGGCAACGTCACCGACGGTTCCCGTTTCCAGGTGCGAAAACAACCGAGGGAACCGACGGCCAGCAGAATCAGTGATACGAGCATGAATCGGCGCACGATTCGGCCTCCTGCCGAGACGGGTTTGCACAACGAATAGTAACACCGAGGTCAAATTGGGACAATACCGCCTGAAATGATGAAGGCAGGCCATCACTGTTCCCCCGGCGAGCGGGGGGCGTCAGCCCCCTGTTTCGCCCCCTGTGTCGGGGATTGGCTGCTTCCGAGAAACACGGGACTTACGTCCCCCGCTCGCCAGCCGGCCCTGAAAGAGCCGTTCGATCAGCCCAGGTCGAAAGTTGGGGCCAAGTGATCGCGGCTGACTGCCCACTTCGAAACGCGTTACCCGCCACCCATGAGCACGATTGAAACGATCATGGCGATGGCCATGCCGATCATGAGGAAATCTTCGATCAACGTGACGGAACTCATCGGCAGATTGAACACCGTCCCCAAGCAAGCGCATTGGATCTTTCGACGGGCGAGCACCGACTGCAACACGCCCAAGGAACTGACCCCCATGACGGCCATGGTGGCGATGTTGATCGCCAGAGGAAACACGTTGGCGAGGTACGCGGCTCCGAGTCCCAACTCGAGAAACGGATAGAGGTAGCCATAGCCAAGCCAACGTCGGGCGACGATATCGTAGCTGCTATAGCTCATCGCAAAACTCGGCACATCGAGCAGTTTGAAAAAACTGAACACCAGGAAGAAGCCGGCCATGAAGTGCCGCATCGCCCGCATCCAGTCGAAACCACCCGCCGCCACTTCGGCCAAGCCGGAAGCACCGAGCAGGTAGAACAAGATTAGTACCAGCGGGTAATAACTCGACTTCGGTTCCGGGGTTGCCGGTGCTGGGGCGGTCGTGGCCATAACCTCCCCGAGCACTTGGTAGCCCTTCAGGTGCAGGAGTTGATCGACTTTCGCTACCGTGACGCCATCGCCTTCAACGGTGAGCAGTTTATCCGGAGACGAGAGATCGGCGTTCCAACGGGTCACGCCCGGTGCGGCGTCGAAGAGTGGTCGGATCGCCTGCACACATGCTTCACAACGCAAGTTGGTTTTCAGCCGCAAGGTGGTCATGCTTTGTCTCCGGGTGTCGCTTCGCTCAGCAATAGGATCGGCGCGGGTTCGTGTAACCAACTGTCTTCCCAACTGTTCGGTGCCAACTTGGCCGAAGGATCGGGCTTTCGGTAGACGTACTTGCCGAACAATTTGAAGGCGGCCGGGGTGACGATTTGATCCATCAGCGTCGCATCGATCAAGCCGCCGATGACGACGATGGCCAGCGGGTGCAGAATCTCTTTGCCCGTTTGCCCGGCTCCCAATGCCAGCGGAATCAAGCCGATGATGGCCGTGAGCGCGGTCATCGACACCGGCGCCAATCGTTCCAGAGTCCCACGGACGATCATGGCATCGCCGAAGGCTTCGCCTTCGACTTTCATCAGGTGGATGTAATGCGACACCATCATGATGCCATTGCGACTGACGATGCCGATGAGCGTGATAAAGCCGACCCAGTGCGCGACCGACAGCGTGGTGGCCCCGGCCCAGAGTTTCGGCCACTGCCACCACGCCGCGGCGTCGAGCACGGCCGGATCAGGGCGGTTCAAAATCAGCAGTGCCACCACGGACCCAAGTGCGGCCAACGGGATGTTGATGAGTAGCACCATCGCCGCGGCGACCCACGAATTCAGGCACTTCCACAGCAATAGGAATACACCGAACAGTACCGCCCAGAAGAGCCAGAACAACAGGGTGTTCGCTTGCTGCTGAGCTTCGAATTGCCCGCCGATTTCAACCCGATAACTGCCCGGCAAGGTTCGGAGTTGATCTTCGACCGGTCGAAGTTCACGCTGGATGTCCGCCACGACGCGGCCCAAATCGCGGCCTTGGACGTTGCAAGCGACGACCACCCGGCGCTGAACTCGCTCGTGATGGATCGTGTTCGGGCCACGGGCATCGAGCACACGGGCCACTTGGCTGAGTGCCACTTTCCGGCCTGATGGCGTGTCGAGAATTGTTTGCCCGATGACGGCGCGATCCACCCGGGAGGCTTCGTCGTACCAGACGACCAAGTCGAAGTAGCGATCCCGATCAAGCACCGTCGATACGACCCGCCCCTTGTAGGCCGTCTCCAACAGTCGGGCCACATCACCGGGGGCCAGACCGTACTCCGCAGCCGATTTGCGCTCCACTTCTAAACGGACTTGCTTGATGTTTTCCTGCGGCTCGACCTGAAGGTCCACCACGCCGGGAATCTTGCTCATCCGCTCTTGCACGTCGTACGCAGCCGTTACCAGTTCGCGCAAATCGTCGCCGAATATTTTGACGGCGACTTGAGCTCGGACACCGCTGGTGATGTGATCGAGCCGGTGCGAGATGGGCTGGCCGAGGTTGATTGTCACGTTCGGAAGTTTCGAGAGCCGTTCCCGGATCTCGGCTTGAACCTGATCGTGGGGTCGTCCAAACGTCTCGACGCCGTATCGGTGTAATCCTGGCACGGCCCGTACGATCGCGTAGCCCACGCCCGGTTTGTTCCGCTCGTGGGGTGTCAACCGCACATCGAGTTCCGACGTATTCACTCCCTCGGCATGTTCGTCTTGCTCCGCCCGGCCCGTCCGCCGAGACAGTGCCACCACTTCGGGAACATCCCACAATTGCGCTTCGGCCCGCTCGGCAATCCTCTTGCTCTCTTCCAAACTCGTGCCGGGTCGGGTTTGCAAGTTGACGGTCAACGTGCCCTCGTTGAATGGCGGTAGAAACTCCGACCCCATCCACAACACGACAAATTTCGAACCGAAAGCGAGAGCCGCAGCGATCACCAAAATCTTGCGCGGATGCCGTAATGCCCAGCGAATCACCTTGGCATCGAGCCACTTCAATCCGCGCAATAATAGTGGATCGCCCTTGCGTTGTAGGAATCGGGCACGGGGCAACAGTAACGATGCTAAGGCCGGCGTCACCGTGAGTGACACGACCAGCGAGGCCACCAGCGAGACGACATAAGCCAGTGCCAGCGGGGCAAACATCCGCCCTTCCAACCCGGACAGAACGAACAGAGGTAGTACCACCAAACAGACGATCAGCGTGGCGTACACAATCGAATTGCGCACCTCGCCCGAGGCCCGAAAGATCACCTTCAGCGCCGGCTCGGGGGTTACCAGTTGGCGGTTCTCTTTGAGTCGCCGATAGATATTCTCGACATCCACGACGGCGTCGTCGACCAGTTCGCCGATGGCCACGGCGATGCCGCCGAGCGTCATCGTGTTGATGGTGATCCCGAGATAGTTGAACACGAGCGCGGTGATGAGTACCGAAAGCGGGATCGCGGTGAGTGTGATGAAACTCGTGCGGAAATTCGCCAGGAAGAGAAACAGAATGAGCACGACCCAAAACGTACCATCGCGGATCGCTTCAACGACATTATCGATGGCCGCCCGGATAAAATCAGCTTGCCGGAAAATCTGCTTTTCAATCCGCACGCCCGGTGGTAACTCGCGCTGCAATCCTTCGAGTGCGGCATCCAACTTCGGCGTCAACTCCAGGGTGTTCGCCCCCGGCTGTTTCTGAATCGCCAAGATGACCGCGTCGCCACCGGCGGGATCTCCCGGCTCGCCTCGAACCCGAACACCGCCGTCGCCGCGTCGGACCGGGCCGGCGAAACGCACCTCGGCCACGTCTTTGATTTGCAGCGCCCGTTTGTCGCGCCAGACCACCGGCGTTTCGGCGATCTCCGCGAGCGTCAGACTTTGGCCGCTGATGCGGATGAGTTGCTCTTCTTGCTTCTGCTCCAGCACGCCGCCACCGGCGATGACGTTGGCGTTCTCGGCGGCCTTGATCAACTGTTCGAGCGTGACACCTTGCGCCGCCAACCGCCCCGGCGACGTGATGACTTGGTACTGCTTGAGCACGCCGCCCATCACCGTCACTTGCGAGACGCCTTCCACTGCGAGCAGTCGATTGCGGATGGCGAACTCACCGAGCGTCCGCAGCTGCATCGCCCGGTCGAGTTTTTCTTGCGGGGTGTGATTCGGTTCGGTCGAACGGACGGCGATGATCATCACCTCGCCCATGATCGACGAGATCGGGGCCATGCCCGGATTGACCCCCGTCGGTAACCGTTCGCGGGCCAGTTGCAGTTTCTCACCGACGACTTGGCGATCGCGGAAAATATCGGTGTCCCAATCGAATTCGACCCAAACGATGCTCAGGCCGATCCCCGAGGCGGAACGCACCCGCCGCACCCCGGTGGCCCCGTTCAGTTGGGATTCCAATGGCCGGGTGATGAGCACTTCGACTTCTTCGGGTGCCAAGCCGGAGGCTTCGGTCATCACCGTGACGGTCGGGCGGTTCAAATCGGGGAAGACGTCCACGGGGGTCTGGACGAGTTTGTAGCTTCCCACAACCACGAGCACGAGTGCTGCCAGCAGCACGAGCCAACGGTTCTTCAGCGAGAATGCGATGACGTGATTCAGCATGGATTATCGCAGAGTGCACAACGGAGACGAAACATTCAATCGGTGTGATGGGCATATTTTCGAGGGAGAAAGCTGTTCCATCGAATTTCCTCGTCTTTGCCATCAATCACGGCACGGACGATGACTCGATGTTCGATGTCCGGGTTGAGCCAAGCCACTTTCGCAACGAAGTGAGAGCACGTTCCTGCGGCTTCGCCCGTGGGTCGTTCTTCGGTCGGGGCCGGCAAAAATTCGACTTCTTTCAACCCGCCTTCAGCGGAGCGGATTTGGATCGTGGCCTTCAGCGTGGCCAATGGCAACGCGAGTGCTTGAGGTGACTTCCCCGCAGTTTCAATGAAAATATCCAGTTCGTTGCCATCTTTCGACAAATGGGCGGTGAGCAAGGCGTGATATCGGCCGGCGTCGGCCAACAGCATGGTTCCTTTCTCGTGGCTATGCCCCCCCGTGCTCGACGTTTCAATCACTGTCGATGGCGGGGCAGCATTTTCAGGCTTTTGACCGCAACCGACCACACTTGCGCAAAGAACAAGACCGATGAGGACACGCACGACGATTCTCCCAAGTGTGGATTCAAAACAACGCCCCGAGATAACCTCGGGGCGCTGTCAAGATTACTTCTTGCAGCAGCTGTTGCAACAGGTGATGCACTCGCGGCACATCTTGGCGCACGCGGCACATTCCTTGTCGTCCGGGAACTTCTCGCAGGCTTTGGCGCACATCTCGCAGGCCTTGGCGCACGCTTCGCAGCAGATCGCCATCATCGGGCCATTGCGACCGCAAATGGTCAGGCACTGCTTACAGAACTCGGTACAGTCGAGGCACGCCTTCATGCAATCGACGTGGGCTTTGCTGCCACCGGCCACGAGGTCGGCGCAATGGCTGTAGCACTTCAGACACTCCGCCAAGCATTTGGCGCAGGTGGTGCCGCATTCGGTGCAGCACTCTTTAGCTGTTTTGATCTTGTCTTCGGCCCGGATGGCCCCACCGCTGGCGAGCACGGCGACACTCGCACCGACGCCGGCCAATACTTCACGACGATTCATGACAGTCTCTCCTGAACAGCGATAAAAAACCGCTCCGCAACGGAACATCCGCTGCGAGTTACTTCCGAACTTTCGATGCGTCGGCGGCGGTCATCGAGCCGTAGCCCTCACGCCACTTCGCCAGCATTTCGATTTGCCCGGCGTAGTCCGCCTCGCCGAGCGAGGCTTTCCAATCCTTCACCAGCTTGCCGTCGCCGTCGACGTAAGCTTTCACAAGGTACTTCCCGTCAGGCAACGCGGGGTTGCTTCGCCAAGCTTTCGCCCGCGCCGAATCCTTTTCGGCCAGTAGCGTCAGGTTGTGCTGCCACAACTTGCCTTTGCCGAAGACGATACGATCCGACACGGCGCTGGCCGACTCCTCCCACTTCTTCAACTTGGCATCCCAAGCGAAGATGCGGACTTGGAGGAACTTGTCGTCCCATTCGGGTGGACAGTCGGTCAGTTTCAGCCAGAGGTCGGTGCCGAAGCGTTCGGGGCCAACATCGACTATGGGCAAATCCTTTGCGGTCGCATACTTATCACCGCGGATGGCGGCCACATCCTCGATCCAAGCGCGAAATCCTTTGTAAGCATCGTCGCCGACGACGAATTTAAGACCCCCTTCGTGCTTCTCTCCGAGCGGCTTCCGGAGCATGAGGCTCTGCTCCGGTTTGGCCGGATCGATCAATTTGGAAGTGAGCAAATACTCGAGTGTTGCAGCCGCCCCTTCCCTTTTCACCCAAGCCACACGCTCCCCAAATTCTTTGCGGTACTTGTCGTTCTGCGGTGTCCCTTCGGTGTGGCAGTTCATGCACCGGAAGCGCCAAGCCCAGACGTTTTTCTCGAACGAGTCGAGCATTTGATCTCGGCGGGCGTGCCGGATGACTTCGACCGGGCGCGGTGGCCCGGCCCGATCCTTCTCATCGAGCTTCGGAGCCTCTTTTAACTTCGGGTCGGCCGCACAAGCCGCGATCCAAGATACGAACGCTTCTCGCTCGGCCTTGCGCACTTTGGCGTGGATCGCGTTCGGCGCTTTGGAGGCTGTGCCGCCCATATCGATGAGCTTGACGATCTTCGATTTCTCCGGCTCCGCGAGGTCGATCAATCCCTGATCGCGCAGACTCCGGAACGTCTGTTCCGCGTCTGGCAGAATGTAATTTTTAAGATCCACTCCCGCGAGGTGACACTGCACGCAGCTCGACGGATTGGGCGATTTGAAAATCGGTACGATCCGCTTCTCGAACACCTCGGACGGTGTTTGCGACAGCGCTTCCCCACAGAAGTCTCCGAGGAGCAAGAGTGCGATCGCGTATTGGAGCCGCATCATTTCTTCCCCAGTTTCGCCTTCGCTTGCAACTCCGCGACTTTGGCCAGCGTGGCTACGGGATCGGCCTTGGCCTTCTTCTGACACCCTGCGCAACAGACAAACACCGGCTGACCTTGGATGTCTAGCTTGATCGGTGGCCCCATCGATCCGAGCCGTTCTTCAGTGGAAACGACGCACCACTCTTGGGCGTCGACTAACGCGCGGTCGGCGGGTGACAATTTGGCTCGCACGGCGGTGATCTCGTCGGTCTCTTGGCTCGACGCGACATTCGGCGGCGACGCTGGCACCGGCGGCGTCGTTGGCTGATCGACGGGTTTGGAACAGCCGACAAGACCGAACGCGCCGACGACAATCATCAGCATATGTTTGTGAAACATCGATTGGACTCCTGGGTGAAACGGAGGATCACTTCTGGCGGTAAAACTCGGGAGGTTGGATTTCGCCCGGCTTCTCTTTGGCAAGCGCAATGAATTCATCGATGCACGGTGGACAGCAAAACTCGTAAGTTTTGCCGTCCACCACCCAAGTGAATTTCGGGTTCGCCTTGGTCATCGAAATCGGGCAGAGCTTGTCGCCTGGCTGGGGCTTCACGTCGTGCGTGACTTTGATCCCCTTGTACTTTTGCGAGGCCGTCGCACTGCCGTTGGCCGCGATATCGGCCGCGGTGTACTTGCCACCGGGGGTCAGATACAGCTTCTTTTCGTCGTCATCGACCACCTTGGCCGGCATGCCATGATCGCCGGCGTCGGCCGACGACTTGAAAGCGATCCGGAACCGTTCGGCACCGATGCGGATCGACGAAATCGTCACTTCAACTTTCTTGCCGGCCATCTCTTTGGGTAGGTGCCCGACGAACTGGGAGGTCATTCCCTCTTTGTCACCGGGGAGCGGTTTCGGGGCGAGCACGAACGATTCTGCCTCGGGGCCGCCTTCGATCTTCACGTAGCCGGTCAACGGTTGGGCTTCGATTTCGAGAATCACCGCCTCATTTTGACCGAGCGTGAACAAGCGCAGGATACCCCCTTTTTCGAACACCGCCTCGGCGTGATAGCTGTCGCTCCCGATGGGGACGACAATGCCACCGTGCCGGCTCGCTTGGTGTCCATGTTCCCCGGCGGGCGGCGCTACTTTGGCAACTTCGGGTACTGACGATACCGAAGAATTCGAGCATCCGGCTGCGATTAGAATCGCACCGACGCCGAGAAAACGACGTAGGGATTGGATCATGACGATCCTCCATTGCGTAAATGAAATCGGATGAAAACGGGTTGGAATTACGTCGGATTGACGCCAGGAAATGGACTAGCAGCGCAGAATGGAGTAGACCGCGAGGAGGGTCCGTCCCGCGAGTTTGTGTACCGATACCGGAGCAGGTGTGAGGGCACTCATCACCGGTGATCGATCAATCGTGACGTCGTGGTTGGCGGTCTGATCGATCCACTTCAACAGGGAAACCAATTCCACGCCGGCGGCCGATTCAGCCGGGAGCGTGCCCGCGACATCATGTTGGCTTTGTTCACAAGGACACTTTTTGACGGGGCCTTGTTTCGGTTCTGCAGGTGCTTGTTTCGAAGGGGTCTGCACGTGGCAACACGACTTCACCGGCACTTGCGTTTTTGTCGGCTGAGTTGTTTTGGGAACACCTGCCCAACAACAGCATCGCCCCGGCCCCATCAAGGTAACCAAAACGAACAGGGAAGTGAAAATGCC